>JAEZAV010000161.1 GCA_023430285.1 Methanobacteriota archaeon
CAATTATTAGCTTTAGTAAATGTACACCCATTATCATAATTTTATGATCTCTGGTTAATATAGAATATTCTAATAGAATGTTAACTATTGTTATATGTTGTTATATATAATCTGTTAAAGTAAAAAATTATCAATAAAAATAAAAATAAAAAAAATAATGGAAGTTGGTTAGAAACCATTCATAACGCTTCAAATTTAGAACGAAGCTCTTCTGCCATTTCCATTGTAGACGATTCTCCGCCAAGATCTTTGGTAACGACTTTTCCTTCATCTAAAACCTTTAAAAGGGCATTTTCTAGTCTTCTAGCCTCATCATATTCATCAAGATATTCCAGCATCAAAACAGCCGATAGGATCATTGCAGAAGGATTTGCTAATCCTTTACCTGCTATATCTGGAGCAGAACCATGGACGGGCTCAAATAATCCATTTGTTTCACCTATATTTGCGGAGGGTATTAATCCCAAACCCCCAACTAGTCCTGCACCTTCATCTGACAAGATATCTCCATAAAGATTGGTGGTTACAACCACGTCAAACATCTGGGGTTGGGTTATAAAGAACATTGCGGTTGCATCCACGTACCTGTCATCGGTTTCAATGTGGCTGAAGTTTTCAGCAACTCTATAAAAGCTGTCCTTGAATACTCCATCTGTTTTTTTCAAGACGTTTGCCTTATGCACAGCTGTAACTTTACTTCTAGATGTTTTTTCAGCGTATTCAAATGCGAATTTACATATTCTCTCAGAAGCTGCCTTGGTAATTACACGGGTTGCTGTTGCACCATCTTGAGTGTATTCTTCCAGCCCGGAGTAAAGGCCCTCAGTATTCTCCCTTACAATCACAAAGTCAAGGCCCTCAAAGAGATATTTAGTTCCAGGATAGGATTTCACTGGCCTTAAATTCACGTATAAATCCAATTCTTTTCTCAATTTAACTATTACATCTGCTGCTGTTTCTCCTGCAGCCCCAAATAAACAGGCTTGAGATTGTTTAACCAGGTCCACTGTTTCTTCAGAAAGGGGTATTCCTGTTTTTTCAGCGTACTCATCCCCTGCATCTGCAAAGCTGTATTCAAAATCTAAATTGGAGGATTCAAGAACATGCAATGTGGCCTCCATAACCTCTTTTCCTATTCCATCGCCAGGTATTACTGCTATTTTGTACATATCCCACACCATCAACTAATATACTCATTATCCATATGATTTAAGTTTTTTAATAAAAATTAAAGGATAATTATCCCTTAATTTCTCCAATATGATTTTTCAGATAATTTATTAAACCGCCCTCGTTCATTATTCCCAGCATGAAAACAGGTAGTGGTTTAATTTCAAATTCTTCAGAAGTATCCAAATCTTTCAGAATTCCTTTATCCACATCTATTTCTATTATATCTCCCTCTGAAACACTTTTAGAAACATTTTTTGCTTCAATTAATGGCAGACCTATGTTTATGGAGTTTCTGTAGAATATTCTAGCAAAGGATTCTGCAACTACTGCAGCTACTCCTGCACCTTTGATTGCGATTGGAGCATGTTCCCTAGAGGATCCACATCCAAAGTTCTTTCCTGCAACAATGATATCCCCTTCAGATACCTTCTTGGAGAAATCAGGATCACATCCCTCCATCACACATGCTGCTAATTCCTTTTCATCCCTCAAAACCAGATATCTTCCAGGTATTATAATATCTGTATCGACATCGTCACCAAATTTCCAGACTTTTCCTTTCATTCAAACACCTATCTTTAGTTTTATTTATTAGCTCATTATTTTGGATCTGTTATTTTTCCTGTTACTGCTGATGCTGCTGCAACTGCCGCAGAACTCAGGTAAACTTCGGCTTCTGGACTTCCTTGCCTTCCTTTGAAGTTTCTGTTGGAAGTTGAAAGGCTGACCTCTCCAGGACCAATGAGGCCAACATGGCCACCCAAGCAAGGTCCGCAGCAAGGATTACACACAAGTGCTCCAGCATCCACAAAAGTTCTTAAAAGTCCTTCGTCCAGTGCCTTCGTATAAACTTCCCTTGATGCAGGAATTACAAGCATTCGAACACCTCTGGCAACTTCTTTTCCCTTCATGATCTTGGCTGCTGTTCTCAGATCACTTATCCTTCCATTGGTACAGGATCCCAGGAAGATCTGATCGATGTGTGTGCCTTCAACTTCAGAAACAGGTTTTACATTATCAACGTTGTGTGGACACGCAATTTGTGGTTCAAGATCATCAACATCGATGTGTACAGTTTCCAAAGATTCTGCATCGTTGTCAGTCTTCATTATTTCGTAGTTTTTGGTGGTTCTTCCCTTGAGGTAGTTTATGGTCTTTTGATCCGGTTCAACAAGCCCAGTTTTACCTCCCATTTCAATGGCCATGTTACACATTACCATCCTATCTGATATTGACATGGCACGGGTTGCTTCGCCACCAAATTCACATGCCTTGTAGGTTGCTCCATCAGCACCTACTTTTCCTATTATATTGAGTACCACATCTTTAGCAAAGACATTGTCCTTCAGTTTACCAGTTATATCAAATTTAATTGTTTCTGGTATCTTGAACCATAGTTTTCCAGTAGCAAATACCATGGCCATATCTGTTGATCCAATACCTGTTGAAAATGCTCCTAAGGCACCATGTGTACATGTGTGGGAATCAGTACCTACAATCACTTCGCCCGGAACAACATGTCCCTTTTCAGGGAGTACTTGATGACAAACTCCTTCCCTAACATCATAGAAGTTGCTAATTTTTTGTTCTTCCACAAATTTTCTCATGATCATGTGATTTCCCACGGCATCTAGGGAATCTGCTGGAACCTGATGATCAAAAACTACCACAATTTTTTCAGGGTCCCAAACATCATCCACACCAATCTTCTCAAATGATTCAACTGATAAGGGTCCAGTTAAATCATGGGTCATGGCTACATCTATGTTCGCCATCACGATCTCCCCTGCTTCTACAACGCTTTTATCTGACGCCTTTGCCAGTATCTTTTCTGCCATGGTCATTCCCATTTATAATTCCTCCTAATATCAAATTTTATCATTAAAATCAGCTGATTTGGTTGATTTTATTTACAATTTCTATGAATTTGTCGACTTCATTCTGGTCCAGTATGGTTAATATTTTCTTTATGGTGTTCCTGTGAACCTGTTTATGCATTTGCATGATCTCATTTCCTTTATCAGTGAGCTTCAGGAAGTAAAATCGTTTATCAGCATCAGATTGTATTTTAAGAACTATATTTTGTTCAATTAGTTGATTTACAGCTATAGAAACAGTTGATTTTTTCAGATCAAGCATTCTGGATATTTCTGAAATACTGATATTTTCATTTTTATCAATCAATTCAATGTAGTAAAGTTGCCTAAGTGTGTACTTCTTCAATTTACCAGTTAACAGCTCAGTTTGAAATTTTTGCATGATGTTTGCAAGTTTATCCATTGATTCTACAATTTCGAGCTCCTGATTCATTTTCTTTAATCCTCCACAGAATATATAGTTTTATCTAACTAACTATTATAAAAATGTTTAGTTGAGGATTGTAATAAATTATTTTATAATAATAATACAAAATTATATTGAAGACATATTCATATATAAGGATAAGAAATATTTGAGTGAGGGAACCCAAATGAGCCACGAGATTAGCCAGGAAATTAAGAGCGAATATGAAAAGATTAAGGATAAAATCTCATACGATGATTTCTTAAAAAAAATGGAAGAAAGAAAGCATGATTATGAAGATGTGAGCTTCATGAGCGAGCTTGATA
>JAEZAV010000190.1 GCA_023430285.1 Methanobacteriota archaeon
AATTTAATAAAAAACAACAAATACGTAGAAATAGAAAACGGACCGCACGGCCTCCTATGGAGCCATGCAGAACAAGTAAATCAAGCCCTTTTGGACTTTCTATAGGTTGAACCCTAGAGCAATCACAAACCCTTGGGCTTAAAAGAGAAAACTAATTTTCTTTTGAGCTTTTTACAAACTATTTTTTTTATTCCAACATCATTTTGTGAACCTTTAAAAGAATAATTTAATAATTGGCCAAAAAGCAGATCATAGGACATAAATAGCTTAATAAACCTCTATATTTACTAAAAATGTCCATTGAATTTTTAGAAAAGTTTATTATCGATTCTGTACAAATAAATAATTATAGAGATTGGTGATTTGATTTGGCTGTTAAAACTGATGAAGATTCAAATCTTGAACTTTGCAAGGCTCTTTTTAAGAATAGTTTAGATCCTATATTTTTAACTAAAATTGATGGTAGCATATTCTATGCAAATCCTGCTGCTGAAGCTTTATTCGGATACAAAAAAGCTGAAATATACAAACTTGGAAGAAAAGGCATAGTAGATTCCCAAGACAAAAATTTATCCCTCCTTTTAAAGCAAAGAACAACTCATGGCAAAGCCAAGGGTGAACTAACAATGATAAAAAAGGACTGTACCAAATTTCCTGCTGAAATTTCCACAAGCATATTCAGTTGTAATGGAAACAATGACTACACATTCATGATCGTAAGGGATATCTCTAAACGCAAATTGAACGAAAAGCAGATTGAGTACCATTCCATGCTACTGAGTCGTGTGAACTACGCAGTTGTTGGTGTGGATGAGAACTTCAAGATAAATTACTGGAACAACGGTGCTGAGGATACCTATGGCTACACCGAATCTGAGGCCATGGGAAAAACAACGCACAAACTGTTGCAGCATAAAAAAATCCTCTACAAAAATATGGAAGCACGTCCAAAAACTAGTTTTATACTTGACACCTTCAATAAAAAGATGGAAAAAATCGTTGCTGAAGTGAATTCAACAAAAATAGTTGATAATTCTGGTAAAAAAGGTTATCTTATTGTTTATCATGATATAACAGACAAACAGAAGGAAGAAGAGATCAAAAAGAAGTTAAGGGAACATGAACACATCCTCACAGACCAACTTCAAACAACCAACACCGACCTTAAAATCATGACTGAGAAACTTAAGACAACCAACAAGGAATTGATGCTACAGCAAGATTATCTTTTAAACCTGAACCAAGAACTGGAAGAAAGGGAGGAGTTAAGCCAGGCTTTGAATCGGGTAAACGCCCATATAAATTCAAAACACAGTTACGACGAAATAATGGAATTCATACTTGAAGAGGGAGTTAAATCCATAGGTGCCGAGTCTTCCGTCATAAATTTACTTGAGAACGATAAATGGGTTGTTAAGTACAGTTACAACTTTCCAGACAGCATAAAAGGACAGGTTAAAACCCATGAAGAATCTCCAACATCTGTGCACGTAGCCCACGAAAGGAAAGCTGTTGCATTTAACGATGCTGTTTCCGACCCACGTGTTAACAGGCCGAGTATGAAAACACATGGAATTGCATCCCTCCTGGTTGCACCCATAATGAGAAACGACGCTGTTATTGGAGTTATAGCATTTTATCACCACAAAAATCAGGTAGTTTTCAGTGAAGCACAGGTAGACTTTGCAGATAAATTGGCATCATCACTGTCCCATGCTGTAGAAAATTCCAAACTCTTTGAAACCATTAAAAAAAGTGAAAAAAAGTATCACTCCCTATACTCTGCAATGAACGAGGGAGTGGCACTTCACGAAATAGTGTACAATTCAAGGGGTGAAGCCGTGGATTACGTTGTCACTGATGTTAACAACAGCTACGAAACCCTGGTGGGGCTCAGTGAAGAAGAAGTGATTGGAAGGAAGGCTTCAGACATATACGGTATGGATAAACCTCCCTACTTGGACATATACTCCAGGGTGGCCAGTACAGGAGTATCTGAAAAATTTAAAACTTACTACGAACCACTCAATAAACATTTCAGCATATCAGTTGTTTCTCCAGATAAAAACAGTTTCGCCACGGTATTCGAAGATATTTCTTCCAGAATAGAGTACGAAAGAAAATTGCACAAGAGTGAAGAAAAATATCGAAATATCATTAACAACCTCCAAGACGGTTTTATAAGGATAAATACAGCGGGTAAAATAGTTATGGTAAGCCCATCTGCAGCCATGATGCATGGCTACAGTTCTTCAGAAACTATGCAAGGAGTGGAAGTTAAAACTCTCTTTTCTGACAAAAAACAGTTGTCCGGGATAATTCACCTACTAAACAAAAATGGTGAAGTTAAAAATTTAGAGAGCACCCTCACAAAATTGGATGGTGGATCATTTTATGCATCACTGAATTGCCAGTACCATCTCGGCGAACATGGCCAGAAAAAGGGTATAGACCTGTTTGTCAAGGACATCACAGAACAAAAGCAAACTGAAGCAGATCTGGAAAAAAGCAGGAACAACTTATCAGAGGCTCAGCGTATTGCACATATTGGTAGCTGGGAATGGAATGTTGAAACTGATGAACTTGACTGGTCAGACGAACTTTACTCCATTTTCAACCTTGACAAGAAACATTACACCCCCACAATGAAATCATTTTTCAAATATTTACACCCTGACGACCGCGAATTTGTATCTAAAAAGTTTAATACCATTGTTTTAGAGAAGGAGAAGGTTAAATATGATTTTAAGATCGTTTTAAACAACGGTTCAACACGTATTTTAACTGCCCTTGCAGAGGTTACTGATCAAGACCAAGCTGGAAATGCCAAGAAGATCATGGGAATTTATCAGGATGTCACAGAAATTAAATTAGCTGAACAGGAAATTTTAACGGGAAAAAATGTGATTGAAGCTATTAATAACGTTTTCCAGGAATCTTTGACAACAGAGTCTGAAAAGGAAGTTGTTATGAAGTGTCTTGAAGTTGCCGAGGATCTAACTGAAAGTGAATTCGGGTTTCTTGGAGAGATCAACAAAAAAGGCCGTTTAGATGACAGGGCATTGAGTCCTCCAGGATGTTCTAGATGCCAAACAGAAAATGCAACAGAACTTTTAAAGGACATGGAAATAGTTAGTTACTGGGGGCGAACCATAAAAGAATCTAGATCCCAATTGGTGAACGATCCAAAATCAGATCCAGATAGTAAGGGATTGCCAAAGGGACATCCTCCAATTAATAATTTCCTAGGAGTTCCACTTAAAAAAGGTGCTAAAACAATTGGTATGATTGCATTAGCCAACAAAAAAGGTGGTTACACCCATCGAGATAAAAAAAATATAGAAACCCTTTCAGTTGCATTTGTTGAAGTGTTGATGCGTAAAAAGGCAGAGGTGGAAATAATTAACCATATGAAAAGACTGGCACAATCCAACAAGGAACTGGAACAGTTTGCATACATCACTTCCCATGACCTCAGAGAACCTTTAAGGATGATAACCAGTTTTTTACAGTTACTCCAGCGAAGATATGAGGACAAGTTGGATGAAGATGCCAATGAATTCATAGAGTTTGCAGTTGCTGGTGCCAAACGTCTTGACAACATGACCAACGACCTACTGTCCTACTCAAGAATTGCAAGTAGTAAAAGGCAGATAAAACTCGTGAACTTCGAAGAAGTTTTAAATGAAACATTGCAGAACTTGAGAATTCCAATAGAAGAAAATAAGGCGATTATAACCCACGAACCACTGCCAACAATCAAGGGAGATGCTAAATTAAAGGTTCAGCTCTTCCAAAATATCATTGGAAACGCACTTAAATACAGGAGCGAAAAAACTCCTGAAATTCATATTTCAGCTAAAAAGGAAAATGACCACTACATATTCAGTATAAAAGATAATGGTATAGGCATGTCAAAGGAACACCTGAAAAAGATATTCACCATCTTCCAAAGGCTCCACACACATGAGGAATATGAAGGAACAGGAATCGGCCTTGCAATAGCCCAAAAAATAGTTCATCAGCAGGGAGGAACAATATGGGCAAAATCAGAACCTGGAAAAGGCAGCACCTTCTACTTCACAATACCAATCAAACCAACTAAATTAATGAATTAAAATTGATGCAAACTAACTGAACATGGGTATCCTGTTTAAAGTACAGAACTTCTTCTAAAAAAATGATGGAAATAAATTTTTCTCATCAAACTTCAAATTACTACTTCTTTTTTAAGTGGGCTTCGAGCTTGTCCAGAGATTCCTGCCAGCCAGTTTCTGCCATGGCACTGTTACCATGGTCTGGAAAACCTTGATGTTCGATGGTTAATCTGGTTGCACCATCTTCCTCATTAAAGGTAACTGTTACAGTGAGTTCCATTGGCCAGTCTTCGCCCATTCCATAGTGACTTGCTGGAACAACGTTACCATCTGAGTCTGCAAAGCTGTCGGTTGATACTATTTTTTCTTTGGGTACAACTTCCCTGTAAACACCGGTACTCCAAACTTCATCTCCCTCTGAAGATCTCATTGAATTTAAATAAGAGCCTCCCACTTGAAGATCCATCTTCACCACAGGTGCTGTGTAATTTTTCGGTGCCAGCCATTCTTTAACATGTTCAGGTTCTGCCCATGCCTCCCAAACATCCTCAATTTTAGCATCGAAGAGCCTTGAAATGTAAACCATGGTAACTTCTATAATTCCAAACACGTTGCCCTCAGTATCTCTAAACAAACCATTAAAACCCATGCCCGGTATGGGCATTTTCTCGGTCAACATCTTCCCACCGTTTGCTTCTATTTTTTTAGCAAATTCCTCGTAAGACTCGACATTGATGGTGTCCCTAACCGCGCTCCCTTTTTCTTTGGGATAAATAGCACCATTTATCCCATTTTCTTCTTCAGATCCCGTGGAAACAAGCCAATAATCTCCATGTTCCCATTTTTGAATTTCCCAGCTGAAAACTTGTTCATAAAAATTTATAGCCCTCTTAGGATCTTCTGCAGGTATTTCAAAGTGTATGACTCTTGACATATAAAATTCCAACTCCTTTTAAATTGGTATGCAATTTAATTTATCCAAATTCATTACACCCCTCAATAATTGATTATACTATGTTTTTTGGATCTAATAATTTTTTACAATAAAATAACTGAATTCTCAAATGAAACCTATAATTAAGGTACAATTCTGATTTACATGTTTCAAACAACTCCCCTCAAACAACTGGTAAAAAATTGGAAACTAGATATATCCTAATATTATCCTTAAATTTATGAATAGTTCCATGGGACGAGCCTTTATTTCAATCACAGATTTAAATTGTTTAAAACCATTTTTTACTCCAAATCTTTTGTTAAATTATTTATACAAGGTTGATCTAATCTAATATGTATAAAAATAAACAATCGGGTACTACAATGTCTGATGTTTCAAAAGAATTCCTAATAGATTATAGAACTATTTTTAAATCCAGTCCTGATGCTGTAATAATTACACAGTCCGATGGAAGTATATCCTATGCAAATTCTGCTGCAGAGAAATTATTTGGTTATACGCAAAGGGAGATTTGTGAAATGGGAAGATCAGGAATAGTGGACAGCACAGATACTAATTTAGATTGGATACTCGCTGAAAGGGAAAAAACAGGAAAAATCCATGGCGAACTCAGACATATAAAAAAGGATGGAACCAAATTTACTGCTGAAATATCTTCCAATGCTTTCACGGATGAAAAAGGTGTTGAACGAAACTTAATAACAATACGTGACATTACTAAACGTAAAATGGATGAAAATAGGGTTAAATTTCAAGCCATTCTTTTGAGTAAAGTGAATGATGCAGTTTTCGGTTTGGACATGAATTTTAGGATTGTTTACCTCAACTGGGGTGCTAAGAAAATGTTTGGCTACACACAAGAAGAAGTTCTTGGAAGAAATCCCTACGAACTACTCCAAACAAACATAAATCTTGACCTCCAACCCAAAGAAAAGGCCTTGAATGGAAGAACCAGCACACTTGTTGGGGTCCAAGATAAAAATGGGAAACATTTGGTAGTTGAACAGAACACAACTAAAATAACTTCAGATTCCATGGCCACAACGGGTTACGTAGTAATCTACCATGATATGACAGATTATAAAATGGCGGAGAATACTGTCCAAAATACTTTAAAACGTTTATACAGTATTTTATCAAACATAAGAGCTAGTGTATTACTTGTGACTAACGATAACAGTGTAGAATACTTAAATCCTGCTTTTTGTGATTACTTCCACCTAGATGAACAGCCAGAGGATTTGATTGGAATCTCTGATAAAACCATGATCAAGAAGATCAAAAACAGCTACAGAGATCCAGATGCAGAAATTGCACGTATAAAAGAAATAACAAGTACAATGAAGCCAGTTGCAGGCGAAGAAGTGACTATGAAAACTGGGGAAACATGTATTAGGGATTTTATTCCCATAACCATGGATCGCAAATCCTATGGAAGGTTGTGGCTTCACCTCGATATCAGCGAACGTAAAAGGGTGGAAGAGCATAAACAAAATCTTCTCGAAAGCAAGGAAAAATTAACAGAAAAGCTTCAAGCTTCTAATCAAGAGCTTGTTTCCCTCACACAAAAACTACAAATAACCAATCAAATAGTGGAAGCAAACAGAGACGAGCTTTTAACAGTGAACCGTGCCCTTAAGGAAAGTCAAGAAAAATTTTCAAAGGCATTTCATGCGAACTCTGCATCTGTAGCCATAAGTGACCTGGATGGATACTTTTCAGATGTTAATCATAGCTACACCCAGCTTACAGGGTACAGTAGATCAGAACTCATTGGTAACAGATCAGTTGATCTTGGTATCATAAGATTAGAAGATCGTGAAAAGTTCCAAAAGAAATTGGTGGACAATGGTTCTGTAAAAAGCATGCAACTTGAAATTTATACGAAATCCGGTGATAAACGTATTGTTATAACCGATGCTGAAACCATTGAAGTGGAAGGGGAAATCAAGATCATCACATTCAACTTCGATATGACTGAACGCATCCAGATTATAAAGGAAAAAGAAAAGTTATTGAAATACGTTCAACATAAAAAAGGGGAGTTATCAACTCTTATAGAGAATATTGTGGATGAAGTATGGTTTTGTGATGCTCAAGGTAATATTATACTTGCAAATGCTTCGGCAAGGAATTTTCAGGCAAAGCTCGATGCAAAGGATCCTGATATACTCGATGAAATGATTTCTGCCGTGGACACATACTGTTCAGATGGATCTATACGTTTAAAAAGTGGTTCGCCATTGTACAGGGCTTTAAATGGCGAAGTTTTAGAAGATTTTGAAGAAAATGTGGTTGTACCAAAGACTGGGGAAAAACTAAATCGCCATGTGACATCTGCACCCATTAAAGATGATAAAGGTAGGGTAACTGGGGCTGTTGCAGTTGTGCGTGACACAACCAAACGAAAGGAAACTGAGGACAGGTTAATTAACACCTTAAAAGAACGTAATCAGTTAAACAGAATACTTGTAGCCCTTAGAAAAAGTAGTTTTGCCATGATGCATGCTGTGGATGAAGATTTCTATTTAAACGAAGTATGCAGGATAATAATTGAAGAATGCGGACATTCAATGGTTTGGATAGGCTACACAGATGAAGAAACAAAGAAGGTTGTTCCTGTTGCCTACTCAGGTTTTGAAGAGGACTACCTTAAAAATTTGAACTTGACCTGGGACGACACCCAGTATGGAAATGGACCTACAGGCAAGGCAATAAGAACAGGTCAGCCATGCATGTGCGAAGATATGCTCGTGGATCCAAAATTTAAACCATGGAGAAAGGAAGCTTTGAAACGTGGCTATGCTTCTTCCATCGTGTTTCCGTTGATACACAACAAGAATGTGTTTGGTGCCCTCACCATCTACTCCCCTGAAACCAACCCATTTTCAGAGGAAGAAAAAAAATTACTCCAAGAGCTTGCAAATGATATTTCATTTGGAATCACTACCTTAAGACTTCAAAGGGCACATAAGAAAGCAGAAACTGCATTGAGAAGCAGTTTAATAGATCTCAAACGTTCAAATGCCGAACTTGAACAGTTCGCATACATCACTTCCCACGACCTCAGAGAACCACTTCGAATGATTACCAGTTTTTTACAGCTTTTAGAGAGAAGATACAAGAATGAACTCGACAGTGATGCCCATGAATTCATTGATTTCGCTGTGAATGGTGCCAAAAGGTTGGACACCATGATCAACGATATTTTAATATATTCCAGGGTGGCCAAGAAAAAAAGGGCTTTAGAAAGAGTGGATATGAACACCGTGCTCAAAAGAACATGCATGAATTTGAAGACTGCCATAGATGAAAACAATGCCAGAGTAATTTACAACCATCTTCCCACTGTAATGGCAGATGAAAATCTCATGGTGCAACTTTTCCAGAATCTAATAGGCAATTCAATTAAATATAAGGGAGAATCTGAACCTGAAATCAATATTACATCACTAAAAAAGGGTTCAAAATGGTTGTTCTGTGTTAAAGATAATGGAATTGGTATTTCAGAGGAGTATCTTGAGAAGATATTCGTTGTGTTCCAGAGGTTGCACACGGAGCAAGATTATGAAGGAACAGGGATTGGCCTGGCCATAGCCCAAAAAATTGTGCATCAACATGGCGGAATCATATGGGTCAAATCTCAACTTGGAAAGGGTGCAAAATTCTGCTTCACCCTACCTACGGAACCTGAAAACACTTTACTAACCTAAAATTTACACTTGTTTTTAATTAGCTATCCAGAAACACCCTTTAAGAATCTTGCTTGAAGGGATTTGCCATCAAAAATTCACCATATAAAATTCCTTTCCATTGTCTGTTAAATTTATTTTAAATGAGCTATTTTCTTTTTTTTAATAATTGTAGAGGTTAATTAGGTTTAGATATAGAAGGAATTTTTAATTTAAAAGTTTAACTATTTATAACTATCGATAGTTTAATATTCTAC
>JAEZAV010000046.1 GCA_023430285.1 Methanobacteriota archaeon
CGAGCAATTCCGTCTCCGTCCCTGCCAGTATCTTCAATTTTAACATCGTATTCTGAACCTTCTTCTATAGGTGCGTTATTTTCCCTTTCATTTCCGTAATTATTTCCAAACATATTAATTCAACTCCAAAATATTCAACCATTAAGGTTATTTTACTATTCAATTTAAATTTGTTCTGTATATTAGATGATAGATGAGTAGATTTGTTAATCTTCTGCGTCTGCCATGACTCCATATTCAATTTCTATTTCACAGCCTTTTGGCCCACAACAAAAGTGTTGTAAATCAAATTTTACCATCATAATTTCACCTCACATACATAATTTTAAACTACTGAAATTCTAAACCTTTTTTTTACATAAACAATTTTTTGGACAAAAAAAAGTTTATTCAAATCCGAAATCATATCCAGAACAGTTATTTTAAATGATGTTACATTAAAAAAGTAGTTCCTCAAATTAAATCTTCCATGATTAAGCTTAATTTTATCCCACGCGTTTAGTATAATTTTAACAATTCCATTAGTTCTAAATTTTATTTGTAGCTCATAGTATATATTATATCGCTTTTTATCCCAAACAAATGTTATTTAAAAACAAGTAAAATATTACTCTCAAATTTTTTTTAATGTAAAACATCTCATTGTAAATTTTTAGCTACTACTAACAGTTAAGCTACTCCACTATAAAAATCTTCGGTTTTGTTGGGTTGGGATCTTTTTATTAAATATTCCTTTAGCAAAACTTTTATATATGAAATGGTACAATTATGATATAAAAGATTAATGGTCATTTCTAGTTTTTTTGTTGTTAACGGATCTTTGACACAATCACATTTTCCATAAAAATTGATTGGATCCTGATTTAAAAATTCTGGGAATGTTTAAAACCTGGATGTGTGGTGTAAAACAGATCATTTGTATAACAAAATAGATCATTATATATATTATGTAAAACAATTTATATGTAGAACAGTTCTGCTGACTTGTATAAGTTGATGGTCTGTGGTGCTTTTTTTTAAATTTATGGTAAAAAACTATGTCCAAAAAGATAGCTGTTGGTTTAAGGTTAGAGGAAGTTCAACTCGAACAACTGAAAACTTTCTCCAAACGGAAAGGTGGAAGCCCAATTAGCCACCACATAAGAATAGCCATAGCAGAATATCTTGAAAAATACGACAACAGTAACCTCTAAAAAAATATATAGATTGAACTTCATTGGTTTTAACTAAATTTGCTTCCAGGTAATACTTAAGGTCTAAAAAATAGTGATGTAAGGGAGATGTAAAGGTAATGGATAATACTCATGAACCTGATGTTTCAGGAAAAGAACAGATGAAACAGGAAGTTTCAGAAATTGAACAGAAGGAAACCAGATGTCCAGAATGTGGATCTGAACAGATCATAAACGATCCAGAACGTGGAGAGGTCGCATGCGGAGCTTGTGGACTGGTGATCGACGACAATATAATGGACATGGGGCCTGAATGGAGAGCATTTGATAATGAACAGCGTGATAAAAGGACCAGAGTTGGTGCACCAATGACCTACACCATTCACGACAAGGGACTTTCCACCATGATCGACTGGAGGAACAAGGATATCTACGGTCGTGATATTCCTGCAAGAAACCGTGCCCAGTGGTACAGGCTCAGAAAATGGCAGAGAAAAATCAGAATTTCTGGAGCCACCGAAAGAAACCTCGCATTTGCACTTTCCGAACTCGATAGGGACTCCTCAAGACTGGGACTTCCAAGAAGTGTTCGTGAAGCAGCTTCAGTTGTTTACAGGAACGCCGTTGAAAACAAACTCATCAGAGGAAGAAGTATCGAGGGAGTAGTTGCAGCATCACTCTACGCGGCCTGCCGTAAATGTAACGTTCCAAGAACCTTGGATGAAATAGCAGAAGTATCAAGGGTTGGTAAAAAGGAAGTTGGAAGAACCTACCGGTTTTTAACAAGAGAACTCAACATCAAACTACCACCAACATCCCCTGTAGATTACATACCAAGGTTTGCAAGTGAACTGAACCTCTCAGGAGAAGTACAATCCAAGGCCATAGAAATAATTAACAACGCCATGGCAAAGGGACTCACATCAGGTAAAGGTCCGACAGGAGTTGCAGCAGCAGCACTCTACATAGCATCAGTACTCCTTGGAGAGAGAAAAACCCAAAGGGATGTTGCAGAAGTCGCAGGTGTGACTGAAGTAACCATACGAAACAGGTACAAAGAGCTAAGCGAAGAAATAGAAATGGGTTTAACCATCTAAAACCCATTTTAACTTATTATTTTTTTTATAACCCCTAAAAATACAATTTTTTTTTAATTAATTAAATTTTAGTCTCTAGTTTTTAAAAACAATTCTTGCATACCACTCAACTTGAATTAAATCAAATTATTATAAAATGGTGCAGGATCTATTTAATTTTTTAGAGCTGGGAAAATAAGCTAACTTTTGATTAGTTAGTTTTGATAAAATTAAAAAAAAATTGAATATTTATTTGGTTTATGTTAAAAATAGAAAAATTTAGATAAAAAAAAGGATTTATCTGGTGAATGGGTTTTTAACTGCCCTTCCCCTTTTACTTCCAGCTTTTTTGTATCCTTTCTTCGGTCGAGTTCTCTTGTTAGTTCCTGCTATTTTTGCCATATTAATTCAACTCCTATTTTTGTATAAACTTCAAAACTTTAGATTTATGAATTGATCAAGTTAAACTACCCAGTAAATCCAACTTAAATTTTGAATTGTTGTTAGATCCATTAACAGTTTCAGGTAAATATGATTATCCATCCTGAACAAAAATTTTTTAACTAAAGCTCTATTTGTAATTTAAGATTGTTATTATTATTTAATTCTTTAGAATATTTAAAAAAGATTACATTGAAAGCAACCAGCTCAAAAAATTCTCATGTAATGAATCATTTACTCTGTTTAGGTTTCCATACTATATAAGTTTTAGTTAGAAAATTCAGTATATAATATCTAAAAAATCGTGACTCAATCCACCTAAATCATTGATTTATGGGCCCTAACCCTCCTATAATTCCATTTTATTGGAGTAACTGGTGGTGATGGTTTGGAGTTATGTAGTTTTCATTTGTTGGATAGGAACTACACATTTTTTTGTTATCTACACCTAGGTATGAGTATTTGCACAAAATAGTTCCAATAAGTTTATATAGTTGTGATATTAACCCATTTTTTAGGATAAAAACATTTTAATAGGGATTAAAGTCTTTATACGTCCTTAAAATTTTATACTGGGAGGATTGGGTTGGATGATTGCAAATATTTATGGACAGTACGGTGTGAATGTTCAAGAAGTTTTCATGAATATCGATGGGTTCATCGCAGAAAATTTTGATAAGTTCGAGGATAAGAATCAAATTTTAAACCAGGAAAATTTGATGAAAATTAAAATTTTAATATGCGATTTAACAGCACTAGAAGGACTCAATCCAAAGGAAATTAAACATCGTGAAGCTTTGATCTACGAAT
>JAEZAV010000067.1 GCA_023430285.1 Methanobacteriota archaeon
CAAGGCTCGAGAAGGAACTGGTCGAAATATGCAAGGAGTACAACATAAATCTGGTTGGACCTAATTGTTTGGGTATAATGAATACCTACAACGATATGAATGCATCGTTCTCTTCAGACATTGCACACAAGGGAAAAATAGGTTTCATGACACAGTCAGGAGCAATATTTGCAGCAATTCTTGACTACGCTGACAAGAAGAACATAGGATTTTCCAGGCTCATAAGTCTTGGTAACAAGGCAGGGGTCAATGAAAAGGAGTGCATGGAAAATTTCATGGAAGACGAAAACACCGGTGTAATAACAGCCTACCTCGAGGGAATTGTGGATGGTCCAGGATTTATTGAAGCAAGCAGAAAGGCTTCGAAGAAAAAGCCTGTGGTTGTTATTAAGTCAGGAACAACTGCTAAGGGATCAGAGGCAGTGTCCTCCCATACAGGAACAATAGCAGGTTCTGACTCTGCATACGACGCAGCATTTTCCCAGTGCGGTATTCTTCGTGCAAGTTCCCTTGAAGAGATGATGGACTTCTCTAGAACACTAGCACTTTTCCCACTTCCAAAGGGTAATAGAATAGCTATAATCACAAATGCTGGTGGTCCTGGTATCATGACAACTGATGCTACCATCAAGGCAGGTCTGGAGCTTGCAGTTTTATCAGATGAAACCAAACAAAAATTAAGGGAAGGCTTACCAGACACAGCAAACGTTAAAAATCCAGTTGATGTGTTGGGAGATGCCAGTCCAGAGAGGTTTGGATTTGCACTGGACATAGTGCTTCAAGACCCGAATGTTGACGGTGTTATTTACCTTGTAACTCCACAATCAGTAACAGATCCAGAGGGAACAGCCAAGGTTGCAATAAAACACGCAACCAAATGTGCTAAACCAGTTTTATTCAGTTTCTTCGGAGGAACCCGATGTGAAGAAGCAGAGAAAGTTTTAACTGATAAGATGGTGCCAAACTACCTGTATCCAAAGACAGCTGTAACAAGTATGAAGGCACTCTACGACTACACAGTCATAAAGAACCAGGAGTATCCTGAACCTCCTAAATTTGATGTGGACAGAGCCAAGGTCGAAACCATCATTGCTGATGCAAGAAAGAGGGGTGTTACAACCCTTGGTTTAGAATCATTCGACCTTTTAAAGGCCTACGGCATACCAACAGTTGGAACTGCAATAACTAAAACAGTTGAAGAGACTGTTGAGGCAGCAGAAGAAATTGGATATCCTCTGGTCATGAAAATAATGTCTCCACAGATATCACACAAGTCAGATGTTGGTGGAATCAAACTCAACCTCTACAGTGCAGCTGATGTGAGGGAAGCCTACGAAGACATGATGGAAAACATACCTAAACTCGAACCTGAAGCTGTGCTTGAAGGTGTTCAACTTCAAAAGATGCTGTCTGGTGGCAAGGAAGTGATCATCGGAATGATCCAAGACCCAACATTTGGACCAACCCTCATGTTTGGATTGGGCGGTACATATGTAGAGATACTAAAGGATGTTAAATTTGCCATCGCACCAGTAAATGAAACGGAAGCCAGTAATATGATAAAGGGAGTTAAATCCTATAAACTTCTTGAAGGGGCACGTGGAGAAAATGCAGCAGACATAGCATCCATCTCTGATACTATACTCAGAATATCACAGCTCGTCACAGATTTCCCAGAGATCAACGAGTTTGAGATAAACCCACTCATGGTATTCGATGAGGGAGAAGGTGCACTGGCAGTGGACATGAGATTAATATTGAATGATGAATAGTATCATCCCTAAAATTCTCATACCACCCATTAATTTTTTTAAATAAAAAAAAATTCTCAATTAAATACTTTTTTTAGGCTCAATAATAAAAAAAACTGCAGATATTAATTTTTAAAAAAAAGGGTTAAGGGGATTAAATTTTTTCTAGAAGGGCAACGCCTTCGCGTGTGAGTTCTACAACGTGGCCGTCTGATCCTTTTCCAGCGTACTTGATATGTCTTTTATGTCTGAGATCATGGATGTAATTTCTTAAAATTGGGCATTTGATCTTCAGTTTTTCTGATATTTCCCTTTCAGATATGCCGTTTTCAGCTTTAGCCACCAACTTTATGATTTTAATTTCATGTTCTTCCATTACTATCACTCCTAATAGACAGTATATACTATTTAATCACGGTACTATTAACATTTAACGATTTTAATCTGTTTAACTAGATCAGAATTGGACTAGGTAAAACTGAAATTTAGGAGATTATCCAAATCCCAGATACCACATTTTATTCAATAAAAAAATTGGGGAAAATATGTAGATACTTGTTTAAACAGATAATAAATCATGGAACAACATGAACAAGTTGAAGTGGAAATTGATGAGGACTTTGTTATACTGGTTGATAAGGGATTAGAAGATGTTGTTGAAAACTTCTTTCACTGGGAAATTGAAACCTGCAACTCATGCATTGATTACAAGGGATCTGTGTGGATAGAATTCTGCGACTTCGAAGAATGGCGGAAATTTTTACAGTTAGCATTGAAAAACAAAATCGAAACAAATGCAGTCCCAGAAACAGACACCCTATGGAATTTCCTCCAAGAAAAAGTCAATGTAAAACTAGTTTACGATGAAGAACTCATGGAAGACCCCAACAACGAAGATGCAGTTTTAGGAACAGGTGTGCTCATTATCTGTGTAGGACTAACCTTCCCAAGAGAATACTTGGATGAGTTTAAAAAATTATTCTTCCAAGTCTTTAAACCGGAATAAACATTGGGGAATTAACACACATCACCCCTTTTTTTTTAGGTTAATTTTTGTAATGTAGGTTTCATTCTATTTTTTTATTCCAGGATTTCCTTTATTCATGAAATATTTCTCAAAAGACGTCATAGTACTCCTATAATCATATAAACATATCTTAATAACCATTTAAACCCACAAAAATACCCAAAAAAACAAACCCAAAGATTAAAAAAATAAACAAATCAAAAAGATTAAAGAAATTCTTAGGTTTTAAAATGAAATGAAATTAAAATTTTAAACAGAAACTTAATTTCTTATTATGGTGGCTAATAATCCTATGATGAAAGTAGCTATCATAAGAATAAAAAAAATTAAATAAAAAAAATTTAAACTATTCGGTTTATCTTTAATTCTCAAACGGTTTCACCACATAAATATCATATTCAATTCTTTTTATGATGTTAATTTTATAATTATTTCTAAATTATTTCTTTAGACAAAGTTGTAAGCATATTTACTGGTTCATGATTTAAAAAACCTTTAATTTCAAAATAAATTATTTAATGGAACTAAATTGAATATTTAGTACTATTTTGTTTTAATTGGGTTTGTTTTATGTGTTCCATATTTTGTATGTTGTTTGGATGTTCCATGTTGTGTTTGAGGTGATTTTTTCGGTTTTGGGTTGGCATACCCTGCTCATGTATAGTTTGATGTATGAATTTGCTGTTCTAAACCATGTTTCTCCATGTGTGGTGTTTCCTGTGTTTGTGTAATTGTTAAATGCTATAATGGGGTTTGTTATTTCCATGCTCATGTGGAGATTGTTTAAATTGTTCCATACAACAGCCATTGCTGAATTTCCATGGAGATCTGTTGTTCGTGTTTGGAAATTTTCCGTTGTTAATCCGTTTATTTTTCCTTCACTGGTTACTGTAGGGCTGTTTTTTGTGGGAAACATTGCTATATATGCTTCCATGACTGTGGTGTTGATTTTCCAGTTGTATATATTTTGGATTTTTAATGCTTCACCATTCCATTCATATATTGTAATGGTTTTTGCAACGATTTGTGAAGGATTATTTGGGTTGAAAAGGTTTGAAGTTTCTTTAATCTGTAAATTTTTACATTCGGTTACCGGGTTGTTAATGTTTGGGAATACCTTTTTTCCGTCTTCATAAAATGCTATTTCTGTGTAGTTTTCGTATCCGTGCATTCCCCCAATTTTTTCCGACTTTCCAGCTATTCTAACAGCTTTTTCCCAGTTTCCAGGTGATGTGATATCTGTACTGCTTTTTACTTGTAAATTTTTTGTATTATCATTTAATATTACGTTTTGTAGTTTGTAGATACGGTAATCGTTTTCAGCCCCGTTTACTCCTGGTTTGGCCTTGTTAACAATATGATTAAAGAGGTATCTATTCCAAGTGGTGCAGTTTGTTGGTTTTTGATAAATTGCGTACTCCGCATAAACTGATTTGCCTTTAATGTCTGTTTGAATCTTTTCAAGATAAATCTGATAGGTTGGAGCGGTTTTAACTGTGAAACTGCTGCTGTACATATTCAGGGGATTACCTGCTGAATCAGTGTAGCTACCACTATGTAAATACAATGTATATTTACTGTCCTTGGTGAGAATAGTATTTGGTTTAATTGTCAAAATTGAATTGTTCAAACTTTTGTTTATTGGAATACTTGTTTTATTGCTGTTTCTAAGCTCTACGTAACCTGTCCCTAATTTTAGATTTTCAGAAAATGCAACTTTTAACACTGGACTTCCAGTTAAAATACAACTATTATTTGAAGGATCCATAGATACAACTGTAGGTTTAGACACATCCTTTGCAGAAACAGTGCCAAGAACACCAAACAAAACAAAAATAAAAATAACTAACATAGACCTAGTACGAACTCTACCATTATTCATAAATTCCCGCCCCGGATAATAAATAAATATAATTAATAAAATAAATATTAATACTTTTCTATTTAAATTCATTCAAAATGTAATTTATATGAGAAAATTTATCGAAATATTATAAAGAAAGGATTTACATTCAGTAAGTGTCTAGGATTATTAAAAAATCAGTATTAACTTCTTTAGTCCAATTTTAGAATTGCAAAAAAACATTTTCATTTAATTCAGAGTAAATCTTTATTCTTTTTTTAACAAATCTGAGAGTGCTGCTATTTCTTTTTTAATGTCTTGAAGAGAAGTTTCAATATTTTTTATCCGTTCTTCCCTTTCATCTTCAGTTTTTTGAGATTTACTCATTAACCAAGATGCCAGTGATGCAGTTAGAACACCAACAAATGATACTCCTATAAGCATCATGAGAACTGATATGGCTTCTCCATCGTAGGTGGCGGGGCTGATATTACTGTTTCCTGCAACCATTGTGGTGACTGTAAACCACATTGCATCCCAAAATGAGTGTATGCTGGGATTTACGCCGTTTTCTACGATGTAAAATATGATGGTACCTGCAAAGAGCGTGAAAAGCAACATTCCAAATGCAAAGTTGATGTGAGTCTGCTTGAAAAATGAGGATATATACTTCCACTCACGCCTGAAGAGCGCAAACAACCTCGCCAACCTGAAAATTCTAAGGAACCTAGCAAAGAACACGTAGGTAGGATCCAGTGCGAAAATATCGAAGGGGATCATGGCGATGATATCAGGCCAGTTCTCCTTTATGAACTGTTTTTTATCAGTTTCTCTGCGCATCCTGTAGATAAAATCAAAAAATAATATTACACACACCATTAAATCGAAATAAATAATGGATACATATAAAGAGCTGTTTACATTGGTAAATGTTATCAACATCAACATTACTAGGTCGGCAATAATCAGAATAATAATAAATGCTTCAAATATATTTCTGATGTTGATTTTAGATTCCATTTTTTTCAGACCTTCTTTAATAAGTTTGAATATGATGTATTTAAATTTTCATACAACAAATTATAAATTATTAATTAAATAAATGATTTATATTATTGGTTTTGGGGGTACAATGAATTCGATATGTAACAGTGGAGAAAAATGCACTCCTTCACAGAGGGAAGCAGCAAAACATTTCGAAGGTCCATTATTAATTGTGGCAGGTCCTGGTGCTGGAAAAACAAGGGTACTCGTTGAAAGGGTTGCCTATCTAGTAAAAAAGAAGAAGGTAGATCCAAGCAACATCCTAGTTATAACCTTCACTGTAAAGGCTGCAGAGGAATTGAAGGCCAGATTAAGTCACTGTGTGGGTCCTGAAGTTATTTCGATGCAAGTATCAACCATACACTCCTTTTGTAGTGAAATACTCAGACAATACTCAGATTATCATGAGTTAGGAGCAAGCTTCGAAGTAATGGATAGTGAAATGCAGCTCATGTTCATAAGGGCCAACTTCTACAAACTCGGTCTAAGCAAAGTTACCAGCATGGGAAAAGTATCTGAAATTGTTCAAGCCTTTAATAAATGTGGAGAAAACATGATCTCTCCAGATAAACTTTTAGAAAGCTACAAAGAACTTTATCCAGAAAATTCTAAGTACCATAATTTCTGCAAATCCTATGAAAACTACTTGGTTATGATGGATAAGGAAAGGAAGGTTGACTTTCCAGGTCTTCAGATCAATGTCTTAAAGCTCATAAACAACAATCAAAAAGTGCTTGAGAAGATTCAAAATCAGTATAGATTTATTTTAGTGGATGAATATCAGGACACCAATCCAATTCAGGATCAGTTCTTCAATTTAATATCAGATCCACACCACAACATCTGTGTTGTGGGGGATGAAGATCAGAGCATATATGGATTTAGAGGAGCAGACCCATGGAACTTCATAAGATTTAAACAGAAGTACGATTCAAAGCAGGTTACCCTTGAGAAAAACTTCAGATCAACATCTAACATTGTCAACCTCTTTGATAGATTTATGGAAAACTACCGTAGCTACCCCAAAAAAATAGAGCCTTCACGTGAATGTGGAAACAACATTCTTGTTTTAAAGAGCGAAGATGTGAACGATGAAGCAAAAAACATCGTAAACACCATAAAAATGCTTAAAGAAAAGAAAATAATCCCTCATTACGGATACGTTGCATTACTCTTTAGAAGTGTGAGGTACCATGGGAATAAAATAATTTCTGAGCTTAAAAAACAAGATATTCCATTCTCAGTGAAGGGACAGGGTTCATTTTTAGACAGAATAGAAATCAGAACCATGCTTTACATGTTGTCCTATGTGGATCCGCCTAAGTACGATGATAAATTCAGGAACTGGAACAAGTGGTGGAATATTTCCATGTTCGAAAATGAATTCCTGAACCTTCATAGCGAAACAGTTGAAGCTCTTTACAAACTTGACAAGGAATTTGATCTAAGCGAACTGACAGATCCGTCTGGTTTTAAAGATCAGGGTATTCACAATGAAACAGATATTGAAAAGTTGGTTGGATTAAACAGGCTGAAAATAGAACTTAAAGATAAACATAACAGCATGCTGGAAATTTTTTACGATATCTTGGAGATATCAGGATATCTCAAATGGTTGGTTGAAGATGAAACACCCAAAAATCAGGAAAAGATATTCAATTTGGCTCAGCTAAGTTCAATTTTAAATAAGTACGAATATATGAACAAAAATCCGAAGATAAAGGATTTTATGTGGTATTTATATTTACTTCCCGACAGTATGCAGTACGATGAACAAGTGGTTGACAATCCCCATTCAGTTAAAATTTCAACAATACATCAAGCTAAAGGGCTGGAATTTCCAGTTGTGTTCGTGTGTTCTGTTATCAAAAACAGATTTCCCGGAAGAAAGAAGAAAGACAAGAACATAGTACCTTTGCCCGAGGAATTACTGCTTAAATTTAAAAATAAAGATTCTGCAGGTTTAAGTAATGAAGAAGTTATAATTCCCGATACATTTGATTTAGAGGAGAGGAGATTGTTTTATGTGGCCATGACCCGAGCCCAAGATGTGCTAGTGGTATCCACAGCAGATAAAATAAACGTTAAAAAAGTAGGATACTCACCTTACGTTAATGAAATTGAGGGGGTACAAGACGTAACTGACACCTGTAATTTCATAGAGGAATGTAAGAGCAGGGATTTAACCTCAGAAAAACCTTTGTCATTAAGTTATTCCTCAATTGATACCTATGATACTTGTCCATTCATGTATAAAATGGTATATGAATATGGATTCCAGTATCCTCCATCCTACATGCAGAACTATGGAGTCATCATTCATAACTGTCTAGAAAAAATACACGAAGACATAAAGAACAATGAAACTGTGGATGGTGCTAGGATCAAAGCCATTGTTAACACTTGCTGGATAGAACTTCACAGTAACGAGAAAAAAGACAAAAAAATGAGAAGTATCATGGAGATGGAACTCTACGACTACACCCAAGAAATAAAAGATTATGCAAAGAGGATCATATCTGCAGAAGAACCCTTCTCCATTGTTAAGGGAAATGTTGAAATAAATGGAAGAACCGATTTAATTTTAGAAAATCAAAATGGAGAGATAGAACTCTTTGATTTTAAAGCAAGGGAAAAAAGAGGTATAGAAGAAACCAGTGTTGGATTCCAACTTAAGATGTATCAGTACGCTCTAAAGGACAGGTACAAATTTGACAAGCTCTGTGCATACACATTTAAAGACAAACAAAAAACGTTCTTTAAAGCAACTACCGATGATATTAATGAGTTAGATGAAAATCTCGATGTGATCTGTGCTAAAATATCTGAAGAAGAATTTCAACGAAAAGAAAATAAACTATGCACACATTGCGTATTTAAATTCTGCTGTTAAGGGGATAATTAATATGGAAAACCAATTTAAAGACTTTTACGATGTACTGCGAGAAAACCTGGACAACTACAGGGGAGATTATGAGAGATTTGTGGATTACGGTCCTGATCTCTACAAACTACTATCAGATCTGTTGAACGACCACTCATTAAAATCCAAATATCGAGTCAGAATATGTGCCACACTGGGTTACTTCGTTGTACCCTTTGACATCATACCCGAACAAATATACGGCCCCCATGGATACATAGACGACATATTCCTATGTTCTCATGTTCTAAATGAAGTTAAAGAAGAAATTGGAATAGAATTATTAGATGAACACTGGGAGGGTGATGAAGAACTAGAAGATGTTCTTGATGTTTGTTACA
>JAEZAV010000089.1 GCA_023430285.1 Methanobacteriota archaeon
GTAATAATCGACGCCCTACTTTAATTAGGAGAACTGTTAGATTCCCAAGAAAGGTATGTCCAGATGAAGCAGAAGCTAAGTTTGAAAATGGACTGTTAACAGTTGAAGTTCCGAAATTAGAGAAAAAACAAAGCTTTACTATTGACATTAAGTAAAACTTCAATTTTATTTTATAAATTTAACATTTTTTTTTTTAATTCCTAAAATCTTCTCGACGTTTCTAAGTGTTCTACTCAGTTGTGTAAAAAGTTTTTAGTTTATAGTTTTTACTCATTAGTTTTACTGGTTAAAATTTGTTCTTCACGCTTTTTTAGTCCCAGTGTCAAGAGCGTCATGATGATGGCTACAAAACCAATTACAATATATGCTGATTGATATCCCTGAGCACTACTTCCTTGAGAAGCGATCACAGCACCTATTAATGCCCCACCAATTAACTGTCCCACACTAGAGTTAATATTTATAAGTGCCTGACCTGCAGCTCTTTTACTTGCTGGACTCTCAGATAACATAATATATCTTAATGGTGAACCCAGCACACTACTTAGACCGATTCC
Source organism: Methanobacteriota archaeon (assembly GCA_023430285.1). Classification (GTDB taxonomy): domain Archaea; phylum Methanobacteriota; class Methanobacteria; order Methanobacteriales; family Methanobacteriaceae; genus Methanobacterium_B. The sequence continues at coordinate 558 of JAEZAV010000089.1, forward strand.
AATAATAGCACCAGAAATTATGAACATGTAAAATGAACTTGCAAAGTAACTCAACATGAAAAGACCCAACACAAGAATAGACGTACCTACAAACATCACACTTTTGGTTCCATACTTATCAAGCAGTTTACCTATGATGGGAGCACTTAAACCGAGTGTAACAACTAAAGGAATAACCATTAAACTGGCCTGTGATGTGCTGAGTGCGAGTATGGTTACTGCAAATGCAGGTAAAAATACTATGGCTGTTTGGTTTAATCCAGTTCCAAATGCTATGCTTGTAGCAATCTTAACTTCCCTACTCTTTATAAGGTTAACCTCTAAAACAGGATCTTCTGCATTTTTCTCTATTTTTAAAAGCAGTGGTAACATGATCACAGCAATGACAATGAAAGGCCATGTAAATACCGATGATAAACTTCCTAAAAAGTTGGTTGTATCTATTTGGTTCACTCCATATGCAAGTGAACTTACAAGAACTGTAAGAACAAGCGTTCCTTTGACATCGAAGCTTGATTTTGATTCTTTCCGTGTTTGTGGAAGAATTTTATATCCCAGCAGAATTACGATAAGTGCAATTGGGATGTTTATGATGAATAACCACTGCCATCCATAATTTAGTAGCAGACCTCCGAGTATGGGTCCAAGCAATCCGGACACTCCCCATACTGATCCAATTAATCCCAGTGCACTTCCCCTTTTCTCTGGAGGAAATGTATCTCCTATAAATGCACTTGCTACTGGGAATATTCCTCCAGCACCAAAGCCCTGAATTGCCCTTCCTATTAACAGGGTTTCAAAGGAAGTTGAACTCACTGTAATGGCTGATCCTACTGCAAATAAAAAAACATCCAGAATGTATATGGTTTTTCTACCGTAGTTATCTGATAGCTTGGCCATTAATGGAGTTCCTATCATGAAGAAAAGTATGTAAATAGTGAATATCCACGATACAAGTCTTTCATTTATTCCAAAAGCAGCTTTTATTGCAGGAAGAGCTGGACCAACTATTCCAATGTCCAACGCCCCCATGAAAACCCCTACAAATAGAAGAGCTAAAATTTTATTCCTATGAGAGAAATCCATACTCTGTATATTACTCAATAAATAATAAATCTTGTGGAGGGATAGTTTTTACACAATTTTTATTTCTTCTATAAATTATGGTCTATTCCTAAGTTTATCCTGAAGATTATTCTATAATATTAATGGCTTAATTTTATAAAACTCCTATATCAAAAGCTTTTAATTTGTGAAACTATCGAAATGCTGCTAAAATTTTTCTAATTCCTTTTGATTTTCAATATTTACTACAATGCTCACAAAGAACATATTATTACGTATTTTCTTATTTAACTCCAAAAGTAATATTCAATTAGATATCGGAAGCTTTTTATATTAATTCCTACAAGGTATTTATGATCACAACAATATGAATTATAGTATTACTAAATTCGTTGAGATCAGTTTTTAGGTAATAATTAATTTGACAGCCATATTCCTACTGCATTTAGAAGTGGGGATCAAAAGCTAAAGACCAGCTGATCCCTACAGGAAAAACAAGTTTATATAGGGCAAATAAATTCATTTTTCGCTCAAATGTACTTAACCTGCCCTATATATTATATTTTTTTTAGAATTTTAAATTTAAAAGTTTTATCCTATCTTTAAAAACTTAAACTATTGAATGCAATATTAAAATAAAAAAAATAGTAGGACTGTTCATAAAAACGGAAGGAACAGTCTGTAGGCCAGTCCACCCACAATCAAAGCGGTTGCTATGTTTGCAAGAGCGATGGATGTGGTTGCCTTAGCGCCAAATTCCTTGAGTAGTATTGTTAACGTTGCCAAGCATGGTAAGAACAACATACTCACAAGGGCAAGTATAACAAACTGTATAGGTGTTAGAACTGCAGCCAAGTTGGTGCCGAAGATTGCTACAAGCATTAGAAGTACAAATTCTTTCCTAACAGCACCAAATATTAGCACGACTCCAGCAATTACAGGTAATCCTAACCAGAAGACAGTAATTGGTGCAAGTGCATTTGCAATTGGTGTTAAGATCCCTAAAGCGTACAATGCTTGAATTGCAGCACTACCAATTATGTAAACTGGAAATACAACGTATATCAGTGTTTTTGTTCTAGACCAAGTTTGTTTAGCTGCTACTGAGATTGATGGTACTTTGAAGGTGTGCATTTCCATGATGAGTCCTGATGCTTCACCTGGAACAACTTTGTAAGCTAATCTTCCCAACACAAACATCACGAGCAGGTCAATTCCATACAATGCAATGGCCCACCAGATATTCACGTATACTGCAACCAATCCTAAGATAACTATGGTTCTTGCAGCACAAGGTGCGAAAGTGATGGCAAATGCTGCTAAAAGCCTTTCACGTCTGGTTTCAAGTATTCTGGTACTTTCTATTGCTGGAACATTACAACCATAACCCAGAATCATGGGTATTAGGGCCTTTCCATGCAGACCAATTTTATGCATGGCACTGTCCATCATGAATGCAACCCTGGTTAAGATTCCCGAGTTTTCAATCAGGCTTAACATCATATAAAAAGGAATTACAAATGGGAGAACTAAAGTTACTCCTGCAACAATACCTCCAAATGCTCCATTCCACAAAATACTGGTTAAAGTACCTGATGTTTGAGGATCTACCGGTTGGAAAAAGCTGAAAGCGTTGGAAAGTATTCCTGAAAGGAAATCACCCACCACAAATGTCCAGAGTAACAGTCCCCCTATTACCAGGGCAGATACTATGTATCCAAACACCCTATGGGTAACTAATCTATCTAGCTTTTCAGCAAAGGTTATTTTTATTTTACTTTCAAGTTGTGCTCCAAATGCAAATTGATTTGCTAGGAAATATCTTTCAGAGGCAATGACTGAAAATGAAGGTTCGTTGTGTATTTCTTCAATTTCCCTTGCAAGGGCGTAGGCATGATTCACAACTTCCCTTGATTGAGCTTCAACAAGCTTTCGAATCTCCGGATCATTCTCTAGGAGTTTAATTGCTACCCATCGGGATGGATATCCTAGATCAAGATTTTTATTGTCTATATCTTCGGTGATCTTTTCTATTCTGTTTTCTACCTCTGCACCGTACTTAAGGGTGTGGGTGTCTGTAACTGTTTTTTGACCTGCAGTTTCAATTGCAGTTTCCATTAATTCATGGAGTCCTTCACCCCTAATTGCCACTGTTGAAACAACTGGTACTCCCAAAGCCTTTGAAAGTTTGTCGGTGTCTATGATGATTCCCTTTTGTTTTGCTAGATCTATTTGGTTGACACATACTATGAGGGGCACATTCATTTCCTTTAATTGGATTGTAAAGAACAGGTTTCTCTCTAGTACTGATGCATCAACGACATTAATAACCACATCAGGTTTTTCAAAGGCTATGTATTCCCTTGAAACAATTTCTTCCATAGAATAGGTTGAGAATGAGTATATACCTGGAAGATCAATAACTTCAATGCATTTCCCTTCAAAACGTAGCTTTCCAACGGCCCTTTCAACAGTTTTACCGGGCC
>JAEZAV010000093.1 GCA_023430285.1 Methanobacteriota archaeon
GATGCGCATATAACTACCCTATCTCCTTCTCCAAAATTTTGTGAAACAAATGCACGAGCATATTTTTCTGCATACCTCTGCCAATCATCCCAAGTTAAAAAAAATGATTTTGGAACTCCGCTGGTTCCACTGGTTTCATGGATGGTGTACACATCATTCCATGAAATAGATTTAAATTCAAAGCCCGGAGTTTTTGGTGGTTGATGTTCCCTGATCACCCCTCCAGAAATTAGTGGAAGCTCCCTCAAATCTTCGTGGCTCTGAATATCCGAAGGATTTATGCCGTGTCTGTCGAACCATTTTCTGTAGAATGGAGAATGTTTGTATGCATATCTGATTGTGTGTTGAATCCTGTTCTCCACCAGGGCATCCAATTCAGGACGTTTCATAGTCTCAATAACATGGTTGTAGTAATCCAATTTACCACCTCTACTGAATTATGTTTATTTTTATGTTATCTTCAACTAAAATATAATTGGATCGAAGCAAAAACACACAGAATGCAGCCACTTGAAAAAAATTAGGGAATAGTGAACTAAAAAAATGGATGGCTAAATTATAAATTAATTTAGAGGTTTTATCTGCTTTGATCTAAAATTATAGACAGTATTCTGTCTTTGTCAGTCAGATCCTTCACTACGTAATCAGCACCTGCAGCCTTCAAATCTTGCTCGGAGAAATCTCCTGTAGCCACTCCCAATGTGTTTACATTTAGTTTTTGACCTCCCCAAATGTCCCTCGGAGTATCTCCAACCAGATAAACATGTTTTCTATCGATGGGTCCGATGGTATTTTTAGATGCTTCCAGGGCTTTTTTAACAAGCCCGCTTCTTTTTAAAACCCTGTCACCAAATCCTCCAAATTGGAAATATTGTTTTAAACCCACTTTATCCAACTTAAGCCATGCTATAGCTTCCATATTTCCTGTGACTAGTCCCATGGGTATTTGATGTTCTTGAATATCTTGGAGAAGTGGTTTAACACCTTTGAGAACTTTGAGATCACCCATCTTTAGGGCTTCATTGAAGTTGTCATGCATGACAATCATGCACTCTTCAAGACCGGATTTTATGGTCTTGACATCAACATTTTCGTTTTTTAATGTGGTGCAGATAATTTTAAGGTCAGTCATTCCCTGCATATTTGTCAAGGACTGTGGATTCTCCACTCCATAAACTTGGGTCAAAGATTTTTTAAGTGCGTTATAATGGCAGCTTGAACCAACTATCAGGGTTTTATCAATGTCAAAAAGTACCAATCTGTCCATAAATTATCCTCCTTGAGGATCAGTCATTTTCCTTGGACAACATTTCTTCAGCTGCATTTTGAGCCATGTCAATTACCATTGCCTCATCAATGGTTAAGAGCTTTTTATTTTCCATAAGCACTTCACCATTACATATCACCGTGTCAACATCGCCACCCTGAGCAGAGTAAACTAAGTGAGACATTGGATTTCTAAATGGAGTCATTCGAATGGTTTTAATGTCTAATAATGCCAGATCTGCTTTTTTACCAACTTCTATGGTTCCTATGTCAGCTTCCAGTCCAATTGCTTCAGCTCCTTTAATCGTGGCCATTTCATACACTTCTTTAGCAGGAAGTAAAGATGGATCTAAAGTGTTTACCTTCTGGAGCAGTGATGTGATCTTCATCTCTTCTAAAATATCCAGGTTGTTGTTTGAAGCAGTTCCATCAGTTCCTATGGATACACATGCCCCCTCGGCAAGTAGTTTAGAAATTGGAGCAACACCTGAAGCGAGTTTCATGTTACTTGAAGGATTGTGGGATATTTTAGTTTGACTATTCTTGATCAGGGAAATTTCATCCTCTGAAAGCCAAACTGCATGGGCAGCAGTAACCTCTTCTCCCAGGAATCCTATTTCTGAAAGATATTCAAACGGCCGTTTACCCCTAGATTCCAGACTGTCTGAAACCTCTTTTTGGGTTTCAGATACATGTATGTGGATTCTGTGTCCTGATTTGTTTGCCTCTTTTTTTACTTCTTCAAGAAGTTCTTGAGAACATGTGTATGGGGAGTGGGGACCATATGCAACCTTTATCCTTCCATCAGCACTATTGTGACATTTATCTATGATTCTTCTGGTTTCCTTGAATTCATTTTTCCTTTTAGTTTCATCCCCAAAGTCTATCATTCCATGGGATAAAACTCCCCTCATTCCAGATTCATCTACTGCCTTTGCAACGTGGTCCATGAAGAAGTACATGTCGTTGAAGCAAGTAGTACCAGATTTGATCATCTCTGCACATGCTAAAAGTGCACCTGCGTAACAATAATCCCCATTTAATTCTGCCTCTGCAGGCCATATATGATCGTTTAGCCAAGTATCAAGGGGCATGTCATCTGCAAGACCCCTCATTAGTGTCATTGAAAGATGGGTGTGTGTATTGACAAGCCCAGGAATTACAAGTTTTCCACTGGCATCTATAACTTCGTCAGCATCATTAAATTTAAGATCGTTCGAAATTTCCACTATTCTATCATTTTCTATTAAAATGGAGCTTTTTTTAATTTCATCCGCAATTAAAGTTGCATTTTTTATAAGGATGTTCTTTGTTTCCATGTTCACACCATTTAAAATAATTGAGGGAAGAACATAAATACCTAACAGTTCAAATTTTAGCATGTTTCAAATTAACCAATTATGATCATGGATTTAGATAGGAGGACTTAAATGCAAATCAGAATAGCCGTACCTTCCAAGGGAAGGATAAGTGATCCTGCTGTCAAACTTTTAGCCAAGGCAGGAATAGGAATAAAGGATACTGCCAACAGGAAGCTTTTTTCAGAAACCTACGACAAAGAAATAAGTGTTATGTTCACAAGGGCTGCAGATATTCCTGAATTTGTTGCAGACGGTGCAGCAGATATTGGAATGACAGGACTTGATCTGATAGAGGAGAACAATGCAGATGTGGAGATACTCGAAGACCTAAATTTTGGAAGTGCTAAACTGGTATTAGCAGTCCCAGAAGAATCTGATATTGTATCTACAACTGATATTTCTGATGGTTCTGTGGTTGCAACTGAATTTCCAAATTTAACAAGTAAATATCTTAAATCTAAGGGAATTAATGCTAAAATTATAGAGTTAAGTGGTTCAACAGAGATTGCTCCATTTATTGGTGTTGCAGACATAATAACAGATCTGACCAGCACAGGCACCACACTCAAGATGAACCATCTTAAAATTATAGACACCGTTTTAGAAAGTTCTATTAAACTTATAGCCAATAAGAACAGTTTCAAGGTTAATAATGAAAAAATAGAAGCCATAAGAACTGGAATTAAGGGAGTTTTAGATGCTGAAGGTAAAAAACTCGTAATGATGAATGTTGAGGAGAGTTTCCTTGAGGACGTGAAAAATGCCATGCCAGGACTCACCGGACCAACAGTTTCGAGTGTTTTGTCGAGTAAAGATGTTGTTGCAGTTCACGCAGTTGTTGATGAAAAAGATGTTTTCAACCTAGTTAATCGTTTGAAAAAGATTGGGGCTAGGGACATTCTAGTAGTGCCAATTGAAAGAATCATATAGGAGATTTGTCTATGAAGTTGATGGGTTTTAAATCCAAGGGCACTGAAAAGGTGGGGATCGTTTCAGATGAAGAACTGATTGAAATTGATTGTTCAATGATCCAGGCACTGAACTGCCAAGATATCAATGCAATTAAACCTGTGAAAACCCATGATATTGCTGAATTGGAAATTAAACCCCCAATTAGACCTTCAAAGATCGTTTGTGTGGGTTTAAACTACCAGGATCATGCCAAGGAATTGGATATGGAAATTCCGACAGAACCCATAATCTTTATAAAACCTTCAACAACCGTAATTGGACATTTAGACCCCATAGTATATCCTAAAACTTCCACACAAGTGGACTATGAATCCGAACTTGGGATTATCATATCCAAAGAAGCCCATAGGGTGGATAGAAAAAATGCACATGAATTCATTGGAGGCTTCACAGTTGTCAACGATGTCACAGCAAGGGACAAACAAAGGAAGGATGTTCAGTGGACTCGTGCAAAAAGTTTTGACACATTTGCACCAATTGGGCCGTGTATAGAGACTGAAGTAGATCCCATGAATCTGAATATTTCTTTAAAACTTAACAACGAGATCAAGCAGAACTCCAACACTAAAAATATGATCTTCAATGTCAACGAACTGGTGGAATTTATATCGAACATAATGACACTACTGCCCGGAGATATAATTTCAACAGGAACACCTCCAGGTGTTGGGCCAATGCACATAGGGGATACAGTAGAAATAGAAATTGAAGGTATTGGCAAGTTAAAAAATTATTTAAAATCTGAATAAGTTTGAATCATTCTCTTTTTAAAATAAAAAAAAAGTAGAAAGGATTAATTTCATCCTTCTATGTATATTGCGGGTTTGTATGGCATGGCATTTCTGGATTTGTTTTCAGGGTCGTAGCTTGGTTCATCGTAGACAACTATTTCTGCATCTGCTTCCCCTGAAAGGAATTCAATTGAATCCTTCAGTATTGAATATTCATCGATGATTCCTACATATTTCATCTTGGTCATTTCTTTGCCGATTTTCTTTGCAAATTCAGCAATTTCCTTTTTGTTGTCGTGAATATTTTGTTTAATGGCTGTTTGCATTATTTTTCCTATGTCAGGCTTACCAATGCCATCTGCAATTTCAAACAACTTCCATTTCCACTCTGGAGCCACATATACATGGATCTTCTGTGGTTTGATATTTATGACCTTTTTAATTTCATTTATATCCTGTGAAAGTCCGTGAACTATTTCTTCACCCTTTTGAACAGATTCATCCAC
>JAEZAV010000116.1 GCA_023430285.1 Methanobacteriota archaeon
TTATCAATAAAATTAAGTGACTGTTTAAAATCAAAGGGATCTTCAGGATAAAGTTTACCTTCATTTGTTTGAAGCTTCATTTTTATCACTTAAGATAAATAGAGCGCCGGGGCCGGGATTTGAACCCGGGTGATCCAAGGGATCAGTGGATTAGCAGTCCACCGCCGTACCAGGCTGGGCCACCCCGACAAAAATTTATTTTGTGATCGTGAATTGTCTCCATGACTTAAGACACGTATTGGAAACATTTATCCATTCATGTTAAAAAGGTTTTGGATTTTAGGTTCAATTATTGGAACCTGTGATTATTAATGGGCATGTTCAAGAGTGGACAGGCCTCGCGAGAGTTGGTGATCCAGAAACTCGACTCCACCCCGTTGCTCCGCAAGCATCAGCTGTCCACAGTAGAGCTGCTTCTTTCCAGACCTGACCCGTTCCCATGGTTAAAACAGTTAATTCCGGCCCTACAGCCTAAATCCTGCTACCACTGATCCTGTGGGACGAAGTTTCGACATCGAACAACTGGGCCAAAACCCGATTGAACTGCCGCCTCTTGAACTTCGACCGCGCCGATAGGGGATATGCGCTTACAGAGGACCCCTAACCCTCCAGTCTAGCCCACTAAAGATTTAGTTTTAGTAGTATTTGAACCTTGCGATCAATCTGAATATTCCATTGATGATTTTAACGAAATGTAAAGATTAGGTAAAATAGGGGTTTGATTAAAAAATCTTTTTATTAGGGTATTAATAAATATTATACATGGATTGGTTATTGATAATAGGCGTTATTACCGCCATGTACATGGCTTTTAACATTGCAGCCAACGATATTGGAAATTCCATGGGCACCGTTGTTGGAAGCGGAGCCCTTACAATGCGTAAAGCACTCATAGTTGGTGCGTTGTTCGAATTTTTAGGTGCATTGTTTCTGGGCAGTAGCGTAATTAAGACCGTGGGAAGCGGAATTGTACCCCTAGAATTTATGACTGGTTTGGGTGCGTTTATAATAACCATGTCTGCAGGAATATGGATAACAATTACCTTAATTAAAAGAATACCAATCTCTGGTTCTGATGCCATAGTGAGCTCTGTGCTTGGTTATGGTCTGGTTTATGCAGGTGTACATCATCTTAACTGGGGTACAATTGGCTTTATTATGGCAAGTTGGGTAATTTCACCGTTAATTGGTCTGGCATCAGGATTTTTGGTCTACTACCTTCTTAAACTGGGAATTTTAAGCAGGTTAAAAAGTAATATTGGAGCTAAGGATCGTACTGAAAAAGTATTTTCATATCTTCAAATTGGAAGTTCTTCCTTTGCTGCATTGGGTGTTGGAGCCATTGATATTGCGGCTGCAACTGCTGTGCTCTATGTTACTGTTGGTGCCACAATTGGATTTTCAATTAAATTTTTAGGAGCCATAGCTTTGGTGTTTGGTATTCTTATAGCCGGAAACAGAATTACAGATACCATAGGAAGAAGAATTACAGAGTTGGTTCCAACTCGTGGTTTCTCAGCCCAAATTTCTGCTGGCAGTATTACACTACTCTTTGCATCCATAGGGATGCCTATCTCTCCTACTCAAACCCTTGTGGGTTCAGTGATAGGTGTTGGTATGGCAAGGGGAACTTCAACAGTTAAACTCGATGTCATCAAACATATCGCTACCACGTGGGTGGTAACCATACCTGCTTGTATAGCAATATCTGCAACATTGTACTTCGTTATCAGTGCTATTTTCTAATTTTTGACTGTAACCAGGTTTTCATACGGTTTGATACGAACAGAACTATCCTTATCCCAATTCAGAAGGATTAAACTGATAATATAAAGATATATTGCCTTTTTTAGTAAATTTAGACTATTTTTAATCTTTTAAAAGAAATTAAAACATTTTTAACCAAAATAATATATAGAATCAAGTGAATAAATTTTATATAGAATTTAAAGTGCGAGGTGTTAAAAATATGAAGGCAAATGCAATAAAAATTACTGATGGAGTTTATTGGGTAGGAGTACTTGATTGGGACTTGCGGGATTATCATGGTTACACATTAGATGGAACTACTTACAACGCTTACCTGGTATTTGGTGAGAAAGTTGCACTCATCGACAACACCTATCCTGGAACCTCTGCCCAGCTTTGGGCCAGGATGGAAGATGCCTTTAAAAAGGAAAACAGGGAATTTAAACTGGATCTAATTATTCAGAACCACGTTGAAAAGGATCACAGTGGTGCTCTTGCTGAGATCTGCAGAAAGTACCCAGGAATACCAGTTTATTGTACAGCAGCAGCTGTTAAAGGTCTTAAAATGCATTATCCTTCCCTTGAGGATGGTAATTTCAATGTTGTTAAGACAGGGGACAGTCTGGACATAGGAGGTAAGGAATTTGCATTTTTAGAGGCACAAATGCTCCATTGGCCTGACAGTATGTTCAGTTTGCTCTTGGAAGATGGGATCCTATTTTCAAACGATGCGTTTGGTCAGCACCTTTGTTTCAAGGATCGCTACGATACAGACATATCTGAAAATGTGCTTATGTATGCTGCAGCCAAGTTTTATGCCAACTTACTAACCCCATTATCAGGATTGGTGTTGAATAAATTCAAACAAGTAAATAGCTTGGATTTGCTTGGTAAAATTCAGATGATTGCTCCATCACATGGTCAGATCTGGACAGATCCAATGAAGATAATTGATGCCTACACTGGATGGGCCACTGGAAAATGTTCCAACAAGATCACACTGGTGTACGACACCATGCATGGATCCACCCAGCTCATGTCCCAGGCATTTGCAGAGGGGATAATGAGTGAAAATGTTGATGTTGCCATGCACTTCCTACATTCTGATGAGAGAAGTAACATAGTTACAAACATTCTAGACAGTAAAGCAGTTGTTTTTGGTGTGCCCACCATGTTCAACCAGGTCTATCCAAGTGTTGGAGATCTGATATTCTACTTGAAGGGCCTGAACTTTGCAAGAACTGGATTAAAAAGAAAGGCAATTACCTTCGGATCCATGGGATGGAGTGGAGAAGCACCTAAAATACTGGCACAAGAACTTGAAAACTGTGGATTTGAAGTTGTAAACCAGATAAAGGTCAACTACAAACCATCAGAAGATGAACTTGAAAAATGCTATGATATGGGAGCTGAACTAGCAAAACTGATCAAATCCCAATAAATACATATTTTTTAAGGGGGTTCTATACATGAAAAAAATAGAATTTGAAAGTCCTCTTGATTCGAGGAAAAAATTGATGACTGTTTTGTTCTGGATAAACAGAAAAGCGGCACGTACAGAAGGTTGTGCCCCTTTCTTAATCAAAAAAATTGAAACAAAAGACAAAACATACATTCCAGAGGGTACAAAACTGCTTAAATTAACAGACCCAATGATTGAGGATATAATTGACTCAATAGAAACTAAAAATCCTGTTAAATTTGAGATTCAAATGGGATCAGAGTACATAAAGGCAGAACTTCATGAAGATGCCTTCTGTGTAAAAACCGAACACAGCGGAGAAATTGAAGAAGAAATAGTAGAAAAATTGGGCACAGAATTAAATAAAAAGTTTCCAAGCATCTGCGAGTCTTTTAAACCCCGTGTAACTCCAAACAGTTAAAGTTGGTTTCTTTGAGTTTTAATTCTTTCAATTTTTCTATTTTTAACTTTTAATTGATTTTATGATGTCACCATCGGAAATGATGCCTTTAATTTTATCATCAGAACATACAACCAGCTGATTGATTATTTCCTCGTCTGATCCATGTTCATTCATCTTTTTCACAGCTGTTAAAAGATCGTCTTCAGGTTTGACACACACCACATCAGTCACCATAACCTTTTCAACAATGGTTCCTATTTCGTACTTGTCAAGAACAAGGTTGTGTCCTAAATCTGTAGCAGTTACTATTCCCATAAGTTT
>JAEZAV010000167.1 GCA_023430285.1 Methanobacteriota archaeon
CATTGAATTCTCGTTTAGCACCAGCTCTACTGAGTTTTCTTCCAGCTCCGTGTGCTGTTGAACCAAATGTTTCTTCCATGGCGGTTTCTGTACCCTTCAAAATATAGGACGCTGTTCCCATTGTACCAGGGATCATGACTGGTTGACCAATTTTCCGGTACTCCTCAGGAATTTCCTCTCTTCCCGGACCAAATGCTCTTGTTGCACCCTTTCTGTGAACGTAAACTTCTGTTTCAATCCCTTTTATGGTGTGTTTTTCTTTTTTGGCTATGTTGTGTGCTACATCGTAGACAACACCCATGTTCATAGCTTCGGAATCCTTTTTGAATACTTCTTCAAAGGATTCTCTGACCCAGTGAAGGATCATCTGCCTGTTGGTCCAAGCATAATTTGCAGCACAAGACATGGCCTTGAAATAATCTTGAGCTTCTTGAGAATCTACAGGTGCACATGCAAGCTGACGATCTGGAAGATCGATGTTGTAAGCTTTATAAGCTTTGTCCATTGTTCTCAAATAATCTGCACATATCTGGTGTCCGCATCCCCTGGATCCAGAATGGATCATGATGGTAATTTGGCCCTCTTCTATTCCAAATGCTTTGGCAGCTTTTTCATCGTAAATATTTTCCATTTTCTGGATTTCTAGGAAGTGATTTCCTGATCCAAGGGACCCTAGTTGGGGTATTCCTCTTTTTTTAGCCTTTGCACTGACTGCGTCAGAGTCTGCACTTTCCATCTTACCATTTTCTTCAAGGAACTTGAGATCAGATTCCCAGCCGTAGCCGTTTTCAACAGCCCATTCTGCACCGTTGTTTAAAACATCGTCAATTTCTCCCTCTTTTAACCGAACTTTACCTTTACTACCTACACCTGATGGCACGTTTTTAAACAAGGTATCTATAAGTTCTTTGATGCGAGGTTTGACATCGTCTTCAGTGAGGTTAGTTCTTACCATTCTCACTCCACAGTTTATATCGAAACCTACGCCTCCGGGACTGATAACTCCAGTTCTTGAACTGAATGCTGCTACTCCGCCGATACTAAATCCATATCCAAAATGAATATCTGGTAATCCTATAGAAAATTTTTGAATTCCTGGGAGTGTTGCAACATTTGCGACTTGATCTGCTGCACCCTTTTCAAGACTTTCAATTCCTTCGTCATCCTGATAAATTCTTCCAGGCACCCTCATACCCTTCTTGTAGCTGGAAGGTATTTCCCATACGCAATCTCTAACCTTTTTTAATTCTTCCATAACCATAAACAACTCTCCAAAACAGAAATTTTCAAATTATAATCTTCTTTTTAACTGTAAAATCAATTTTTAAAGTTTATAATCTTGTTAACATTGGCTAACTGTATAGGTTTATGTGCAAACTTATATATCATTTTTCCCATGAAAATGTAAACATTCAAAAACTTGGATTTAGATAATTCCAAGTTCAGAATGCCTTTGAAATATCTGTTCAGCAATTTCATCTAATTTTTTGTAGTCCTCTTCCTTTGGAAATCCCTTTATTATTAAAGGTTCAATAGTTTCAACCTTCAGATTTTTGATCATGCCTTCAATTTGTTCTAGCATTCTTCCACCCCATCCATAGGATCCAATCACAGAAACATACTTCAATTTAGGTCTCAGAGCATTGGCCAGGTAAGTGGCATAAACAACACTTGGATGAGGTCCAGTCAATACAGTAGGGGATGCAATAATCATAGTTGTGGCATCAACCAATTCCAGAGCCACTTCACCCATGTCGGTGTACGTTAAATTCAATGGTTTAACATTCACACCCTTTTTAATCAGAACATCCACCAAATAATTTACCATTCTTTCTGTACTGCCGTGCATAGATATGTAGGGTATTATAACTTCATTTTTACTATCATCTGATGTCCAATCTGTATAGGCGTCTATTATGAACTTTGAATTTTTGTATATTGGGCCATGGCTTGGTGCGATGATATCTATCTCTTCGGTTCCAATTTTTTTTAAGTTGTTTTTAATAATTGTCCTAAAGGGCATCATTATCTCTGCGTAGTATCGTTTTGCAGGTTTGTAAATATCCCTGTCGTTTGCGAAGGTATGGCTGGTTGCAACGTGGGAACCAAAAAAGTCACATGAGAACAATATTTTATCCTGTTTAAGATAGCTTACCATGGTGTCTGGCCAATGAACCCATGGAGTAATTATAAATTTCAGTGTTTTCTCACCAAGATCCAGAACATCACCATCTTTAACAGTCATGAATTTATCTTCTGATATCAATAAAAACTCTTTTAAGAGTTCTTTGCATTTAGCATTGGTCACCACTACAGCACCAGGGTGATGCTCTAATATAGTAGGTAAACTTCCAGAATGATCCTGTTCTGCATGATTTGCAATGACGTAGTCAATATTTACTTCGAGAGTTTTGAGGTTTTCAAGCAGTTCTTCAGTTTTTGCAGGATCAACAGTATCGATGAGTGCAATTTTGTCTTTACCCTTTACAAGATACGAGTTATAGCTAGTTCCTTCAGGAATTTGTATGAGTTCATCAAATATCCTTCTATTCCAATCTTCCACACCAACAGAATATACATTTTCTTTTATTGTTTTAATCATTGTACCACCTCAGCTACTAACTAAAAACACGTTATTCAATATTTAATTGCAATAAAGAGAGATCTACCCTTTGTACTCCATGATCTGAACATTAACTACCAATGTATGAATATTATTATTTGGTTTTTAAAGCATAAAAAAGTTCTGTTATATTCTTTAAATTCCTTAAAACATTATTTTCATCCGTTTAAATTTATGATTCAGTAGGGTGGGCACTTTATTTTTTTCACAAGATAAAACTAAATGAATTGCAGAACAAATAATTTAACAAGAAGATTTTGTTTAGAGGAGTAATAATGATAGGGAAAGATGAACTCGTTGACAAAATAGAAACCACAAAATTAGAGCGGAAACAAGATTTAAGTGATTCCTACGAAAAAAAAATCTACTTAGATCGAGATATTTTACTGATAGTTGGCTACGATCTCGAAGAAAATTTTGAGAATGGGGATAGAAACGAAGAAACTGTTCGTAATTTTTATTGGTACTGGGAAATAAGAAATTCAAAGACTTGGGAAGTTAAATTCGATAATCATGATAAAGATTATAGTTTCTGTGAATCAACAGTTGGCGAATGGACAGACAACGATCGAGTAGAAGATTTTGTGGGAGATGTAGCAGAAGAAGATGTATGCAAATGGAGTGAACAGGATTGGATTGAGGATATCTCAGAGGATATTGCAGATGAAGTTTTGGGTTGGCTAAAAGAACTATGAATTAAATTTTAAAGGATTAAAAAAAGTAAAATTAGAGATTTATTTTTTTTATTTTTTGGGGATTGTGATAATAATTTTGTGGTTGTTTTTTGAGATATGCACTGATTGTTGGTAGTAGGTTGTAGTTTCCATTTTTTAGACTTTTGAGTGTTATCAAGATTGTTTTGGTTTTAAGATCTAATAATACGCACTCAAATCCAAAAAAGGGAGGAATTAGAACAAACTTTTCAAAAAATTTATGAGGACAACCATGTGTTTAAAAAAAGGATTAAAACAAGAATTTTCTTTGGGAATTATTTTTTCTGTTCTTCAACAGAAACATAGTTGGTTATTTCAATTGAGTAGCCCTTTTCAAATGCTAGTGTTAATTTCAGTTCAGGTCCGTCAACATCCTCAATCTGACCTGCCACATACTCCAAAAACCTTTTTTCATTGATGTTTTTTGCAGCTACTTCCTTGAATGCGGTGTTATTTTTGGTGTGTTGACCCACTACTACCTTAGATCCAACGATTTTTATTCCGTAGGTTTCTTCGATATCTAAGTTGTCGGTGTCTTCGAATATCAGAGTCACTTGTTCAGCTGCAGCTTTATTTTTGGAAGCTTTGATTTTTCTCTTACTGCACTTGATTACCTTTTCACCTCTGGCTTTTTCAAGTTCCATCCAACTGTCTTCTATCCATTCTTCCTCTTCTATCCATTCTTCGTCTATCCAGCCGTCTGCATCCATTAATTCATCCATCATGCAATCCAACTCCTCAAAAGTTGTTAACTTCAATGTTCAATTTTTGGTTA
>JAEZAV010000006.1 GCA_023430285.1 Methanobacteriota archaeon
TCTTTCAACCATGGGTTTTGAATTTGTTGTGGTGGATGATGGTTCAATGGATGGAACCAACAACATAGTAAAAAAATTTATTGAAGAAAATAATCATGGATTCATTTGTAGACACCTTCTAAACAGAGGACTGGGTGCTGCAATCAAAACAGGCATAGAAGCGTCTCTAGAAGAGAATGCAGATGTTATAGTAACATTTGATGCTGATGGACAGCATGATCCCAACGATATCTACACTGTGATAAATCCAATAATCCATCAAGAGGCAGATGTCTGTATTGGAACCAGAGATTTTAATGATATGCCTAGAAGTAAAAAATATGGAAATTCTGTGATGAACCTCATCACCATGATATTCTACGGTATAAAAGTTGGGGACTCCCAATCAGGATTAAGGGCATTTAACAAGAAGGCTGCAAAAGCCATTATCATAAATGCCAGGGATTATGGAGTTTCCTCTGAAATCATAGGAGAAATTAAAAGACAAAACTTGGAGCTTAAGGAAGTACCAATGAAAACTATTTACACAGACTACACAATGAAGAAGGGTACCAACCTGTTTGAGGGTTTGAAAATACTTTCGAAGCTCATCTTCAAACTGTTTAAATAAAAATCAAATTCCAATTTATTAACCAAATTTTTTTTTATAGAAAAAAAATTTAGGATTGAACACCAATAAATCAAAAGAAAGCATGGAATTTAATATAAAAAAATTTTTTGGGACAAAAAAATGTTGATGATATACCAAGTAATAGCAATTATTTTGGGAATTTTGGCGATAGTACTGAGCATACTAAGATTCAGAGACGGTAAAATGTCTCTTGGAATGATGTTTGTTTGGATACTCATATGGTTGGGAGTCATCTTTATAGCCATTGATCCAAACTCAACCAACTTCCTTGCTGTTTACACTGGAATAGGAAGAGGTTTGGACTTTGTTCTTATAATTGGCCTGCTTCTATGTTTCTACTTGATCTTCAAGATGTACAACAAAATAGAAACTGTAGAAGAAGAACTAACTGATCTGGTACGCGAACTTGCTCTGGCAAGGAAGATGGGAGAAGATACTAAAGAAAAGGATAAAACAAAATCTTCTTCAGATCAGATTTAAATCAGTCTTCTAAAAAAAAATCCACGGGAAATATTGATATCTTTTAATTTTTTACCCTTAAAATAGTTAAAATTTTAATTAAATTGGCTCTGGACGCGATTAAATGAGAATCGGATATTTTGTGGGGCATTTCCCATACCCAAACTTAGTAAACACTCCTGATTATATAAATAAATATGCACATGGTGGCACTGAAATTGCGGCTTACAACTTGGCTGTTAACATGGCTAAAAGGGGTAACATGGTTGATGTTTTTACAACATCCATAGATTCTAAAAATAGTGTTGAACTCTACCCCAACATGAAGGTTCATCGCCATGCTACAAGTTTAAAAATAGCTAGTGCCAACCCATCCATCAAACTTATATACAACCCATTAAATTATGATATGGACATTGTACATGCACATTCGCCCATACCCTACTCTGATCTTCCAGCACTCCTCTATGCAAAACGTAAAAAGCTCCCATTCATTTTAACATACCAGTTTGATGGTGTTGAAACTGGTGGAAGTTTCGCAAGAAATGCAGGGGTTTCACTCTACAACAAACTGTTCATACATAGGGTTCTTAAATCTGCAGATACTATAATCGCAACAACCCAGTCATATGCAAAAGAATCACCATTTCTACGGAGATACCTCGATAAAATCGTAGTTATACCCAATGGAATTAATATTGAAGAGGTTACAACCCCCGTAACAAAGGAAAAATCCAGGGAAATATTGGGCCTGCCCCAAGATTCAGAAATCATACTATTTTTCGGAAGCCTCGTTGAGTACAAAGGACCAGACATCCTTTTAAAAGCATTTAAATTAGTTAAAAATGTTTTTCCAACTGCAAAACTAATATTTGCAGGGCGTGGACACATGGATAACCAGCTTAAGGAAACTGCTAAACAGATGAAAATTTCTGATGATATTATATTCACAGGATTCGTGGAAGATGATGAAAAACCACTCTACTACAAGGCTGCAGACATATTCTGTTTACCCTCAACAACCCTAGCAGAATCATTTGGAATAGTTAACCTTGAAGCAATGGCAGCAGGATTACCCATAGTATCGTCAGATCTGGGGGGAATTCCAGACATAGTTAAAAACGGTGTTAACGGACTTTTAGCCAAGCCCTACGATTTTGAAACTGTAGCCAAACACCTCACAAAACTGCTTGAAAATGAAGAAATGAGGGAAGAAATGGGACAGAATGGATTAAAAATGGTAAATAATTATACTTGGGATGAAGTAACAACAAAAACAGAAAATCTCTACAAAAAACTCATTGAAAATCATTAAAATTCCATTATAACAGAAAATATAAAAGGTCAAACCATTTAAAATGATATAACAGCCAAATAATATTTATTAAAATTCTAAACTAACTGGAGACAAAGTTTTATGCTGGAAATAGATTACATCAACGGTCCAAAATCAGATAAAATGTTTGGAATGTACAAATATCAGATGGAAATAAGGAAAAGACTTGATGTAATTTTAAATGTCATAGAATATGATTCCATAATGCAAAACCTCGAAAAACGATTAACACCTCCAAACAACACAGATGCTAAAGCCCAGAAAAAATCCGATGAAAATTCAAATGACTCAGGGATCAAAAATTTTCTTTTTAATCAGGCAAGAAAATCAGTACAGGAAATTGACAGATACAGGTACAGATTAATAGTTAAAAACAGCATCCATCAAGATAATATCAAACATTTAACCAACCAAGAACTTGCCTACCTTTTAAATCACATGGATCTGGATAAAACTGTTGTTACATGTTACGATCTAATTCCTTGGGTTTTTGAGAATGATCATGGTAATTACTGGAAGAATATCATGATGGGTTTAAGAAAATCAGACCGTATCATAACCATTTCAGAATTTTCAAAGATGGAGATAATGAGAGAACTAAACTATCCAGAAGAAAGGATAGATATAGTTAGTGTTGCTGTTGATCATGAAGTTTACCATCCCAAAAGGGATAAAACCATATTAAAACGATTTAATATTCCTGAAAACCAAAAAACCATTCTCTACGTTGGATCAGAAACTCCTAGAATGAACTTGGATTTTCTTTTAAAATCACTTTCCAAACTCAAAAAAATATATCCTGATTTTAAATTGATAAAAGTTGGAGATCCACAAAGCTTTGGTGCCAGGGAACATTTTTTAAACACAATTAAAGCAACTGGACTGGAAAAAAACGTGATATTCACGGGTTACGTGGCTGAAGAAGAACTTCCCAAATGGTACAATGCTGCGGATATGCTGGTTTATCCCTGTTTATATGCAGGGTTTGGAGTGCCTCCACTCGAAGCAATGGCATGTGGAACTCCTGTCATAACATCAAACACGAGTTCTCTTCCTGAGGTTGTTGGAGATGCAGGGGTAATGGTTGATCCAAACGACACAGATGCATTGTCAAAATCAATGTTCGAACTTTTAACCAACGAATCCAGAAATGAAGAACTGGTTCAAAGGGGTTTGAAACGATCAAAATTGTTCCAATGGGATGAAAGTGCTAATACAACCGGGAAAATTTATAGGGAATTAGATCAGTAGAGGATTGGATATTTAGGAAACAAGTAAATTAGTGGTGCTCTATGGAAATCGAATATATTAATGGTGTTGAAACTTCGAAGATATTTGGTAGATCCAAGTATCAGATGGAGATATTTGGGAGAATCAATGATGTAACTCTTAACATCATTGAATACAAACCTTTAGCAGATATCTTGAAAAAAAGGATGAATATGGTCCCTGAAAAATCAAGTGCAGGCACTGGAAATTTTCAAGGAGAAGAACCCGGAAAAGTTTCCAGCTTCCTCTATAAAACAGCTTTTGGGATGATGGACAGAATGGATCAGTACAGGTACATTCATGAAATAAAGGGGAAGTTGAAGGAAGAAAATATCAAGCACATAACAACCCAAGAACTTGCATACGTCTTAAAATCTCTGGAAAATTATAAGACAGTGTTAACATGTTTTGATCTTATTCCATGGGTCTATGAAAATGACAGATCATTTATTTGGAAGGAAAATATGAAGTGGATGCCTACGGCAGACCGTATCATAACCATATCAGAGTTTTCGAAGAAGGAAATTCTCAAATATTTGGATTATCCCGAAGAAAAAATTGACATAGTGTACCCTGCAGTGGATCACAGGCTTTACCAACCCATTACAAGTAAGGAAATCTTAAAACAATTCAATATTTCAGATAGAGATAAGGTAGTGCTTTATGTAGGTTCAGAAACACCAAGACAAAATGTTCCTGACTTAATAAGGGCGTTTAACAAACTTAAAAAAGCGATGCCCAATGTTAAGCTTTTAAAAATAGGTGAATCGCAAAGTAACGATTCACGTGTGGAACTCTTAAAGTTAATAAAACAGCTGGATTTGGTGGACGATGTGATATTTGCAGGCTATGTGGCAGAACCAGAAATGCCTGAATGGTACAGTGCTGCTGATCTGCTAGTATACCCATGTGAATATGCAGGCTTTGGTCTTCCACCCCTTGAAGCAATGGCATGTGGAACTCCAGTCATAACATCGAACACAACTTCACTTCCCGAGGTTGTTGGAGAAGCAGGGATCATGTTGGATCCACACGATGAAGAAAAACTCTCAAAGGAGATGTACAGAGTTTTAAACGATGAAAAACTAGCAGGTAACATGATACAAATGGGATTAGAAAGGTCAAAACTATTTGAGTGGGATGAATCTGCACAACAAACAATGGAAGTGTACAGATCAATGGAAAAGGGCAGGTAATAAAATATGGATATTGGAATTGTTCATCCAGAGTTAATATATCCAAGGGGTGCTGAAAAACAGCTTTGCAAATTAAGCTACCATTTAACTAAAATGGGAAACAACGTCACTATTTACACCTTTGAGAAGAATGACAACTACATATTCGATCCACTCCTGGAAAATATTGAAATAATCTCTTTAAACAAGAAATGGGCAGTTAACTATCTTTTTGGTTTCAACAACGTTAGATGGAATCAAATGATCAAAAAGTTGTCAAAGGAAATAAAGGATCATGATGTTATAAACGCCCATAACCATCCTGCACAGTGGATATCCAGCTACACAGAAATACCCACAGTTTGGATGTGTAATGAACCATATTACTATGGTGAATCCAAATTGAACAATTACTTCAAGGATAAGGATAGAAAATTGAGTTCCAATGTGAAACTCACCCTGGCCTTTAACCAGAGAATGAAGGATATCATCAAGGAAATGTATCCAGACAACATTATGGATTTAACTGGATCCGGTGTGGATCTGGAGAGAAAAATTCACCACGAAAACAATGAATACTTTGATTCAATCTTTGTAGGGCCATTACACCCTAAAAAAAGGCAGCTTGACATTATAAAAGCATTTGGAAAGATTAAGGATCGTATTCCCAATTCGAGACTCCACTTCGTAGGTGGAGAAGTTGGAGTTCTATCAAAGAAATATAAAAGAACACTATTACAAACTGCAGCTGAATATCACGTTGATGTCAAGTTCTATGATTCAGTTTCTGATGAAGAATTGTACAGACTATACGACACTGCAGATATTTCAGTATTTGTCCCAGAATCTGAACCATGGGGTATATTTCCGTTAGAAACAATTCTAGGCGGAATAACAACCATAATTTCAGATGAATGTGGAGTTAAAGATGCTCTTCCTGATGACAGTATGGTTGTTGAAACAGGAAATATCGAGGAACTCTCAAAGAAAATATTAGAAGTTCATGGTAACATGGAACATTACAGAAACTGGACTAAAAATGCTTCTAAATTAATAGCAGAAGAATATTCTTGGAAAGCCTATGCAAAGAGAATGGAAAATTTCTTTAAAAAGGCTATTAAAAGTTAAAAGAAGCATATAATCAAAAATATTCATTCATCCAATTTATAAATTTTTTTTTAATCGCAGGCTTTTACTGGTTACCGTCCTTTTTTAAAACCCTTTTAAAGATCTCAAGATCTTCCCTAGAAATTATTCTAGTTACAATCATTAGAACCATGAATAAAACTACCCCTGCAACTAATGCAATTATCCAGTTGATGTTCAATCTGAGGAAGTATGTCGCGGTTAACACCAATATGCTCACAGCTATTGTTTTCAAGAAGTTGTTGAACCATGATATGCTGCTGAAATATTTTGAGATGTAGATGATCATGAGGCTGAACCCTGTAACTTCTGTAATCACCGTAGCTACCGATGCACCCACATAACTGTAGTGGGGAATCAGTACTAGATTTAATGCGACATTAATAATGGCATTTATAGCTGTTACAATTAGAAGAATTCTTTGTTTGTTAATTGCACCTAAAATATTTCCAAATAGGTATGTGATGAAGATCACGGGCAAAACAAATATCAAGGCTTGTAAAGCAAGGATAGATGCATCGTAGCCTGATCCATAGATGATGTATATTATTTTATCTGCAAATAACAGTACAAACACGAAGAAGAACATTGCAATGGCAAACAAATACTTCACAGACTTCTCATACTCCACCTTCAATAATTCCCTGTTGGATTCGTAGTGCTGGGACATCAAAGGAAATATGGATATTAGGAAAACATTTGGTAAAAACATCAAAACAAATATGAGCTTGTAGGCAGCGTTGTAAATTCCAACAGCCGAATTATTAACCATAATTGAAAGCATAAAAGAATCGATGTAAAAGTAGATAACAACTAAAATACTTGAAACTCCAAAGTAAAACGACTCTTGCAAAGTTAATTTCCAAAAGCTAAAATCTACTTGGATACTCGGCATGAAAAACCTTTTTGAGAATATGATGAATGTGACAATTAAAACTAAAAGACTGGAGAAGAAGTACACCGATGACAATACCACAATATCTAATCCCCTGTAAATAACCAGTAAAATACCTGAAATCATGATTATGGCGTTTAATACAATGGTTAAGGAGAGATACTCCATTTTTTCGTATGCTTGAAATATTGAATTGAAAATTCCTGTAAATGCAGTCATTATAACAGACAAAGTAACAATATAAATTACGTTAGCAACTGTTTGAGGATAACCCACGATATAAACAAGTAATCCAATAACGCCAAACGTCAACAACGATAAAAAGAGTTTCATAACCGCAGTGTTTCCAATATACTTATTGGCAAGGGACTTGTCACGCGAAACTTCCCTGATTGTGAGGGTTGCAAGTCCAAAATCAGTTAACACTCCAAATATTCCTGTAATGGACAGGGCAAGTGAGAGAATTCCAAACCCTTCCACACCAAGGTACCGGGCTGTGTAAAGTGTGGTGAAAAATCCCAGAAGATAACTCATTAAATTTGCAACTAAAAGGACCGTTGTATTTTTTGCTAAAGTACGTTCAGAACCCATGTTACAACCCAACAAATTTTAAGCTTCAATACTATTTTAAGTCCAAATTATAAATATCTTTCAAATTATGCATGGAAAATCCAAATAAAATAATTACTCTGGGATATATAGGATCCAAACAAATAATTTAATCCCATTGAATTAATTAAGAGGAATCAACATTCACAAAATATATTCATTGCTTAGTTATAATTAAACCTAAACCCTATTTTTACATTTATGGGATATTTATTTAACAACCTCATCAACATTTAGGTTAAAACTTATAGAACTTTGTAGGATCGTTTCATTATGGATAAGTATTAAATAATTATTTAAGAAAATAAAGTTTTAATTTAAGTTTCATTTATTTTAGGATGGTCTGTTTGATGATAAAAATTACAGTGGGAATAATAGCTCGTAACGAAGAAAAAAATATTTCAGAAACACTGAAAAAAGTTTTAAACCAGAGCTTAGACTGTTCAAAATATGAAGTACTTGTTGTTGATGGAAATTCCGAGGATAAAACTCGTGAAATTGCAGAAAAAATTTTAAAATCCTCCAAAATAAGTTATAAAGTGTTGAATGAACATGATTTTGGTTTTTATGGCCATTGTTTTGCAAGGAATCTTGTGATAGACAACTCAGCAGAAACAGCAGAGTACATAGCATTCACAGATGCCGATTGTTTGGTTGACAAGAACTGGCTAGAAACACTCTACAGATCCATCTTACAAACTGATGAAAATGTTGCAGGAGCAGGAGGGCCTCGTTTAATCGCAAAAACTGACAACAAGACTGAAATGATCATCAATTCACTCATAACTTCTTTCATTGCATCTGGAGCTAATCCTGCATTTCACAGTAGAGATATTAAATACGTGAAAAGCATAGCCAACTACAACGCCATCTACAAAAAATCTATTATTACTAAATTCCGCTATGATAACTCTTTAATCATGTCCGATGATAACGAAATCAACTTCAGATTAAGAAAAGCAGGTTATTTGTTTCTAAATGTGCCTGAAGCTAAAATTTGGCATCATGAAACAGGATCCATTAAAGAATTTGCATCAAACATGTTCAAATATGGTGTAAACATCTCAAACACTGTAAAAAAACACAGATCCATGATAACCATTAACGTACCATTAACAACCATTTTCATAGCCTACTTAATCCTTTTGATTCCGTTGTACTATTTTTTAGGGTTCATCACCTTGATTCCAATGGGACTTTACATCTTATTTGCGATCCTAGTGTTTTTAGAGGTGATCATGCGAACCAAATCACTATATTCGGTTTTAGTTTTCATACTACTGCCTGTAGAACATGTGGCCTATGGTCTCGGAGTTTATTCAAACTTAATTAAGCACTGATTCGGCCATAAACCTATACTTTTTTTTATAAGGGTAACCTATTTTTTTGCAGCGATAAACATACAAATAATGTTGAATAACATTGTTATTAACAAAAAAGTTGGTGGATGATTGAAAAAAATGTTGTACTTCAAGGGCTGTGTTGTAAGGGAGAAGCTTCCAGGTATCGCCCAAGCCACAGAAAAGATTTTAAAAAAGGCAGATATTGATTACACCCTGCTTGACAATGAATCTTGTTGCGGATCATTTCTTATGAGAACAGGGTTTAAAGATGAGGCTGAAGAAGTAATGAAAAACAACCTGCAAGATATTCTGGCAACTAATGAAAAAACAGTGCTTGTATCCTGTTCAGGTTGTTACAACACTTTAAAAAATGATTATAAAGCCTTATTTAATGTTGAATTAGATGTGATCCACACATCAGAACTTTTAAAAGAACTCTTGGTTGAAAACAAGATTCATGTAAATTCAACAGAAAAAACTGTGACTTACCATGATCCATGCCACCTTGGCAGACATTCGGGAATATATGAAGAACCCAGAGAGGCCATTAAAGCAAGTGCTGATCTTGTGGAGATGAAACGAAACAGGGAAAGGTCACGATGCTGTGGTGCGGGATCTGGGGTTAAATCTGCATTTCCAGAACTTGCATTGGAAGTTGGTTGTAGAAGAATTCAGGATGCAGAAGAAGTCGATGCTGAAATAATAGTTACAACCTGTTCATTTTGCATATTGAACCTGGAAAATGCACTTAAAAAAACTAAGCACGAAGATGAAAATGGATCCGTGGTGAGTGTAATGGACCTTACAGAACTGATACTCATGGGGATGGAAAAATGAAACAGTCAGAGATCAAGGCAATGAACAGGTCCTTCGGAATACTTGATGGGAGAAAGTCCAACATACTTCACAGCAAACGCACAGAAGAACTTAAAGAACGTGTAAATAAGATCAGGAAATTCTCCATTGATAATATGGAAGAACTGGTTTCAAGGGGAATTGAAAAACTTGAAGAAAATGGTGTGGAAGTTGTAACTGCTGATAAACCAGAAGATGCCCTTGAAGCTATTTACTCAATAGTTCATGATCAAAGTATCGTTGCCAAGTCAAAATCCAACACCGCTGGTGAAATAGGGCTAACTGAATTTCTAGAGTCAAATGGAGTCAGTGTTATTGAAACGGATCTAGGGGATAGAATTGTGCAGTTGGATCCAAATAGCAGACCATCACATCCAATAGGACCTGCATCACACCTTAGAATGGATGATATTGCAGGTATCTTGTCCCAATATTATGGGGTGGATGTTGACCCAGAACCCAGGATTATACTCAACACAGTCAAGGATGATGTAATTAAGAATATTTCTAAATGTAGTGTGGGAATTACAGGGGCCAATTCTGTTGCTGCAGATGATGGTTCCATAGTAACTGTTCACAACGAGGGTAATATCAGTCTTGTTTCAATGCTTGACACTCATATCATCGTTGTTGGTATTGACAAATTTGTCGAAACAATTGAAGATGCAGTGTCCGTTGTAAAACTTGAAACAATCTATGCCTCTGGTAAAACTGTGCCTGCCTACATGAACATCATTTCGTCCCCATCAAAAACAGCCGACATAGAACAGATCCTGCTCAAAAATATGTATGGATCCAGAAGAGTTGTTGTGGTTCTTTTGGACAATGGCCGGAGGAAGGCTATTGAAGATGGTGGGGAATGTTTGTTATGCATTGGATGCGGCAGTTGCATTGTAACTTGTCCAATATACAACGTAGTTGGGAATGATTTTGGTTACAAAAGACATCTCGGTGGTAGGGGTGTTGTTTTAAGTAGCTTCATAGATGATGAAAAAACATCCACAGATTCTGGGCTTTACCTCTGTACAATGTGCGGTCAATGTACATATGAATGTCCTGTAGGGGTGAAAACCAGCGAACTCATTAAAAAATTAAGGAACGATGCAGTAATTAAGGGTCTTGCATGTGATGAGCACAGAATTATTAGGGAGAACATTAAAAAAAAGGGGTCACCATTTTAAGTCGTAATGCAAATTTATAATATTCGACACAAAATGGTTTACTCCAAGTTATAAAAAACAAATTTATAGTTATCAATTCCTTCTTAAATTCTTTTAAATTGAAATTCCTTGTTTTAAACACATTTTTAAATAATTTTTGTGCTGTATATCACAAAAACTATTAGCTTCCAAGAACATAACAATAGGTGAGTTCTGTTAAAAGAGGATGATCTTATTGATTGACGAAGATCTTGACGAAGATGTGGATGAAACAATTCAGTATTACGCCCGCAAGAAAAGGGAAACTTCCAAAAATAAAGGATTTATCCCTGCAATAGTCATTATAATCATCTTGGTGGTATTAATACTGTATTTCCTCCTCTAAAAAAAAATTTAAATAATTAACTCCCATCCTTAATTTTTCTTTTTAAATATCAAACCATTATTTCTTTTGTAACTAGTTAATTTTGAGCTTGTCCACAGCATCCACAAATTGCAAGGCATGATCATACACAGTTTCGTTTGAATCATTAGAATAAGATTCGTATATAACGGCTGGAACTCCAGCATTGATAATTGGAATTGTAACATATTCTGGACTCGTGGAACTTGGAGGAATGTAGTAGGCTAACCAAGTCAATTCATTCGTAAGATTCAATCCCAGGGATTCTGAACTTGTGTTTTTAACTGGTGAGAATAAGAATGTTTTCTGGGCCCAGTTACCAACATTTGAATGTACGTCAACAGCAAGGTTAAAATGTTCAGCTGAAACATCTGGAACCACAAAGTCTCTAGCAAGTACTTGGCCATTGTATCGGCCTTTACTGTAATTATCAGCATCTTGTTTAACATTAACCTGATATATGTAGTAACAATATCTTAAAGAGTGTTCATTTTCATTTATAGCATTTATAATTGCTGTATGTGACCTATTTTCAAGGGGATGAACCCCCACTATGTATGCAACACGAACAGGTGATTCACAGTTTCCATAGGGTCCAGATTTAATCACATCACCCTTATCAGAACTGCCAATTACCATATATCCATGAGTATTAACAGGATCTGATGAATAATTAAGATTAGATGTACTGAAACCCACAGTTAAACTTATAAAAATTAAAGTAACCATTAAGAAGACTGAAACCAATCTAATTTTTACCATTTATAATCTCCATAGAAATAATTATTTTCAATTTTACATTAAAAGCTTAAACTTATAAATTTTGTGGGAGATCACTGGTTTCAATTAAATAAATAATTTTAAAATCAAAAATAGAAACGATATTTTATGTTCATTAGTTTTAAATCTACGTAATAGATTAACATTAAAAATTCATCCCTTAAATGAGCGTTTAAATCCATTAATTACGTCCTTTGCAGATTGTATTAGGGGATGTTTTACCTTGATTGGTGTTTTCATTTTATCCAGCCTTTCTATTCTGAAGTAGAGAGGGGGATGCGGATCCCATGCCAACCATCTAAGGATATTTGATGATGATGATCTTTCCATTTGTAACCTGTTAAATCCTATTTTTCGAAGAGATTCAGCAAGTACTTCTGGTTGGCCTATTTTCATGGCAGAAACAAGATCTGCACGTGTTTCAAAGAACTTGGCAACGAAGAATATGGCTGCCATCACCACTATGATGTAAATTATTGGGTTCAAAATTACCAGTGGGAAGAAGAGGGTGAACCTCAAAATAAATTCAATTGAAATAATGGAAAACAACACAACCGGGTCATGACCCTTTAAATGACCCATTTCATGACCGAGCACACTTAATATTTCATCTTCTTCAAGCTCAACCAACAAACCAGTTGTTATTAACACCAAACCTCTGCTTGGAATTGGGCCTGTTGCAGCTGCATTTGGTACCATGGTGTTAGAAATAACGATTTTAGGTATGGGTATGTTGAACTTAGATGCAGCAGTCTTCACTATGCTGTAAACATCTACGATCTTCACAAGACTACTGTCTGGACTGCATTTAAATCCGTAGTCCTCGAAAATTTCCTCTCCAATTTCACAGGTAGGTTCCTTTCCAATAGCCAAAGATCTTTTGTAGATGTCATTTTTCATCTGAATAACTACATCGTTTCCAAATTTTTCTTTAAACGCTCTAAATTCTTCCACTGGAAGCTGATACTCAATTATATGTACATATGGATTTTCCGGTGTGATCCTCCAATTGTTTCTGGCCATGTAAATCCTGTCTGAAAGCAGCACAATAATCAGTTGAAGTCCGAGTATGGCAATCACCGCAAAAACAAGGCCGAGGAATATGAAGAATAAGATGTTAATTCCGAAAAAGATTACATATAAAAACAAAAGGTTACTTCCAAATAACCTGTCCGCAAGTTTCTTCCCAGAGCTTGGAGGTTCCTCTGGTATAATATCTTCTCCCTCAACCCATGCGAAGTAGAGGGTGGACTGTCTTATTGATTCATGGAAGAACTGTACCGCAAGTATAAGTTCCTCTTTAACATTTGTAACGAACTTTTCTGGGGTGCCGTTGTAGGAAGTTATCTTAACATCCAATGGTGATCCTGCAACTATCTCCACTAAAAGCTTCCATCCATAATCTGGATTTATAGCATAAAAACTGAGTTTAGAACTGTTTGATCCGTTGATTTTGTTGACAGAACTAAAATTTTTGGGTTTAGACAATAAATAATATTTATAAATGAATTCAAGTACCTCTTTCATATGCGCCTGAGCAACGGCTGTATCTATGGCAAACTTGTAGGTCCTTGTCATTTTCACCAGCTATAACTTTAATTGACAATTATTTCTATGGATTTAATGGATTAAGTAATTTTAGAAATGTGATAATTAACATAAATGTACCTTCAGTCGAATTTTAATTTAAAAACTACTGAAAAATCACTAACCCTTAATAGTGTATGTGTTTTTAAGTTTCTTGATGTTGGATAAATAGTTCAAATTAAAGTTTAAGGGAACATCTTTATATGTTCGTTTTGCCAACTTTAATAATCATAATATTTCAATGGACTCATAAGATTTAAGTTAACTAATGGGTTTTTTTTGATGAAATGTAGGAGGTTAAAAATTTGCTTCTCTTAATAAGTCCAATAAATGTAGAGGAGGCACTAGAATCTATTGAAGGTGGTGCCGATATAGTAGACGTTAAAAATCCGAAGGAAGGATCCCTTGGAGCTAATTTTCCTTGGGTTATCAAGAATATAAGGGAGATAACTCCTGAGGGTATGCATGTAAGTGCAACTCTCGGTGATGTTCCATACAAACCAGGTACAGTGTCACTTGCAGCTGCTGGAGCAGTTGTTTCAGGTGCTGATTATATCAAAGTAGGTCTTTACGGAACAAAAAACTATGATGAAGCTTTAGAAGTCATGGAAAATGTGGTTAAATCTGTTAGGGAATTTGATGATGATGCATTGATAGTAGCATCTGGATACGCTGATGCCCACAGGGTAGGGGCAGTTGATCCCATGGAAATTCCACGTGTAGCTGCCGATGCAGGGGCAGATCTTGCAATGGTAGACACAGCAGTTAAGGATGGAAAAACTTTATTTGATTTTATGGATGTTGAAAAACTTCAAAAATTCAACGACAGCATACATGATTACGGTCTGAAATCTGCTTTGGCAGGCTCTATTAAAAAGGATCAGCTCAAATTACTCTACGATATAGGATGTGATGTTGTAGGGATAAGGGGAGCTGCATGCACAGGTGGAGACAGAAACAATGGAAGTATACACAGAACTGCTGTTAAGGAATTGAAGAACATGATAGAAAACTTTTAAAGTTTTGAAATCTAATATAAAAGAAATTTAATACAGTTTTTTATGGAATTATATTTTATCCAAAGAAACTGAAGGTAAGGGTTTAATGAGATTTAAACCCAAAAAACTATTTGAACAACCTTTTGAGGGTTGGAGGTATTTATATGTTCTCGGAAAAATTGATTAATGCACCAGAAGGGTTCACTTTTGACGATTTTTTGATGTTACCATCAGTATCTTCGGTTGAACCCAAGGACGTTGAAACTACGACCCAAATTTCAAGAAATTACAGAATTAACATCCCAATAGTTAGCTCTGCCATGGACACAGTAACAGAAGGAGAAATGGCAATAGCTTTAGCTCAAGAAGGTGGTTTAGGTGTTATACACCGAAATATGACCATTAATGAGCAGATTAATGAGATCAAAAAGGTTAAACGGTCCGGAGATCTTACAATAAGGGATGTTATCACCATAAGTCCCGAAGCTTCCATTGTAGAAGCACAGGAAATTATGGATGAAGAAGAGATAAGCGGACTTCCAGTTGTTAGGGATGGAACAGTCGTAGGTATAATAAGTCGGAGAGATGTAAAACCTATTTTAAATTCTGATCCCAAGAGGATGGTTCAGGATATCATGACAGAGGAAGTTGTCACAGTATCGGAATCCACCACACCTGCAGAGGCTCTTGACATAGCCTACGAAAACAAAGTTGAGAGACTACCTGTTGTTGAGGATGGTATCATTGTGGGCATACTCACAATGAGGGATATACTTGAAAGAAAGAATTTCCCAAATGCATCCCGGGATAAAAAGGGCAGATTCCTAGTTGCCGCAGCAACAGGACCATTTGATCTTGAAAGGGCAATGGCACTTGATGAAGCAGGTGCAGATATAATTGCAGTTGACTGTGCACACGCACACAAACCAAGTATTGTCGATTCTGTTAAAAACATGAACGAAAATATTGATGCAGATCTTTTAGTGGGTAACATAGCCACAGGAAAAGCTGCAGAAGATCTCATGGCAGCAGAAGTTGATGGATTCAAAGTTGGTATAGGTCCAGGTTCCATATGTACAACCAGGATCATATCTGGAGTTGGAGTACCACAGCTAACAGCTATATCTTCGGTGGCAGATGTTGCCAAAGATTATGGAGTTCCAGTTATAGGTGATGGTGGTTTAAGATACTCTGGAGATATTGCAAAGGCCATAGGGGCTGGAGCAGATGCAGTCATGCTTGGAAGTCTTTTAGCAGGTACACGCGAAGCACCTGGAGATGTTGTTATAATGAACGGAAGAAAGTTCAAACAATACCGGGGAATGGGTTCATTAGGAGCTATGACTGGTGGAGTTGGAGCAGGAACAGACCGTTACTTCCAAGAAGTTAAGGG
>JAEZAV010000041.1 GCA_023430285.1 Methanobacteriota archaeon
ATCTACACCAGAATCATCTACACCAGAATCATCTACACCAGAATCATCTACACCAGAATCATCTACACCAGAATCATCTACACCAGAATCATCTACACCAGAATCATCAGCACTTGAATCATCTGCAGTGTATCCTAGGTCTGTGGTTGTTTGATCTGCTTGTTGTAAATTTACATTGTCTGAAGTATTTACTTCATTTGGGTTTGCTGCATAACTCCCTGATACACATACCAGTAGAGTAATTAGTACCCCCAATATTTTGAATATTTGTGTTCCCTTCAAAATTATTTACCTCCCTTTTCACTCCAAATCTTATTTTTTTTCCGCAAACACTATTTACCGCCCCAATGCCTTATATATATTTGGGTAAGTTTTTGCCCTAAAAAAGGTGTAATAATCCTTATTTTTAAAAAATAAAGCCTTTAAAATCGATTTAAATATTGAGTTGCAGATCGTTGTTATTCGATGCTTAATTAAGTGATTAATAACATCAAAAAAAGAAAAAAAAGGGTTTGGTGGAATACCTTCTATTCTAATCGTAACTAGAAGTACCACCATAATATTTAGCAGTATTTACACCACTTTTAACATAATCTATGTTAATATATCCATTGTTGTAGTAGTACTGGAGCTCAGAGGCATGTAAAAGCTCATAATTTGTGTATGGACTTTCTAGATATGGGAATATTAGTCCTGTGATACAGTAAATATAAGCAGGAATTATTCCGTAGGTTTTTGTTAATATTTGGAAGTAAAGTGGAAAACCACATCCTGGTGCTATGACTGGATTATCTGTACGTACTGTTCCATGCCATACCATTGGAATAGGACCATCTTGTCCATGTTGTTTTGCAACCTTTTGAACATGCTTCATCATATCATCATAGGTATTGTACACAACACCATCGGACATGTACTTGTATCTGCCATCAGGAACACCGAATAGCGCCACCTTTAATGAATCCAAGAAATTAGTCTGGTTCAAACTCGTGGAACCTCCTCCCTGGGTGTCTATAAAGGCAACTTCTATTATGTAAACACCGTCTGGATCCGTCGTACTGTTAACACCATCTTCTAAGTAGCTGGAATATGTTGAACTTCCTGCGAAGTGAACAACCAAAGCACATTTGGAGTTATGTTCTTCTGCATACTTGGCAAGTAGTACAGAATGGGGATGTCCAGGATACATATCTGGATTTTCAAGTTTAACAAATGAAAGTCTTCCCAGAGGTTGGATAGGTCCAAATAGGGTTATTACAAACGAAAAAACCAAAACCAATGCTACTGCACCAATAATTACAGTGGAAAACTTCATTTTTTATCACCAAAGAATCTGAATTCTATTTAGAAATTATACAATTATTAGATTAAATATTAACTGCTTTTTTTTAAATACTTATTCCATAACGAATACTTTTTTTGAATTTTTAGTTATGGAACTTTAATTCCTTTACAAATAATTAACTAACTAAGTTAAATATCTAACACTCATATAAATAATTAGCAGATCAACCAGCCATAGAAATAATTAAAATTATATTGTACCAATAAATTTCCATTTCATTGGCCAAAAATTAAATAACAGCATAAACTTATTTTATATTATGAATCTGAAATTAAAGTTAATTTTAATGGTTCTATCACTTGTAATTGTTGCTGTTCCACTGGGTGTTTATTCAGAATCAACCAACAACTCTACAGACAACATTTCTAATTTAAACCTAACGAACAGTCAGAACCTTTCACATAATAATACTACTATTCTTAAGGTACCTGACCTTTTAGCTCCCACTACAAACTCAACTGGCCCCACAGCATTGCAAGAAGTTTTAGCCTATTATGGAACCAATATTGGGATCGATAAATTGGTTAACCTAACTAACAACACAGAAAATGGAACCTTCCCCAATAACATAGTCCAAGCAGCAGATTCTTTAAGTTTCCAAGGTGAAATAAAAGAAAATATGAGCCTTGAAGATCTTCAAAACTACGTTGACCAAGGCATACCAGTTATTGTGAATATCCAAGCAGGAATTAATGGAACAGAAAATTTCAACTGGACCAGTTCCCAGCAAAACGGAGAATATATGGTAATTGTTGGTGTTGACAGTCAAAATGTTTATTTGGAAGATCCAACCATTCTTGGAAGCGTTGGCTACATTCCAAATCAAGAATTTTTAGATAGGTGGCATTCAACATTTCAAACTGGAACAAACTCCACAAACAGCAGCACAAATACAACTAACACAACCAACGATACCAATACAACAAACAGTACCAACAGCACAAATATCAATACTTTGTTCTACAACCACCTGGGAATAATAGTTACAGGCGGCAGTTCCACAGCTCCACCATTATTTGTAAAGCTAAATTAAGGGCATGGTCCCATAAACAGCCCCTATTACTTTTTTTTAACATTAAAATTTAAAAAAAATATTTATTTACTGGGTGCTCCTCCGGCTCCACCCAAGTTCTTGCCATTTTTTGCATCGATATCTATTTCTCCTACCTTAATTCTATTTTGAATTACCGGAACGATATAAACCCTTTTATTATTGTATTTAACAAGTTTAGGTGTTCCTGGACTGGCACCATTTTGTTTTATGAACTTTTTTGCCAATAATTTAGCTGTTAATCTGGATATGATATGTCCCTTAGGTTTAGTTTTTAAATTGGATGATGCTGACACTGTAAGTGGTGATTGTTGGTTTAAATCATTACCATTTGTTTGACCAGACATCTGATATGCTACTGGTTGATATGGTGACGAAGTTACCTGTTTATTAGTGTTAACATCAGAAATAGCAAATGCCACAATTAGAACTCCAGAGAAAGCAATAAACATTGTAAACAATAAAACTGCCCTACCTAACATTTTGTTTGAACCTCCCACAAAATATTATTAGAAAAATTTGCCACCACTAAAATAGCTAAATTCATCCTATTACATACTACTTCATCATGACTAATATAATTTTCCAAATGTATCAACGTGAAAAAAATAACCTTTTTAAAACCTTCGTTTGATTTTTAAGGCACATATAGAAATCTTCACAGAATAATATCCAGTAAAAAAATGTTTACTAAATCCCATGGAAATTACAATTCTTGTGAAAGAATCATATGATCCATCGATCAAATTAGGACAGAATTATCTCCTAGAAACAAAATTAGAGGGTAATAATAGAATAAAAATAGTGAATTTATGAATCAAGTAAATATAAAATTTTAAAAAAATATTGATTAAAAAGTCAAAGTAAAGCTTTATTAGTGAAAATGATTAAATTTTATAAAATTCATCATTCTTATCTAAAAAAACAAGCTTCAATTTGAATTTTTAGTATTATTCTACGATATCAGCAAATCCAAAGTTTCTTCTTACTGAGTTGACACGAACTTTAACTTCGTCGCCGACTTTAGCACCTGCAACAAAAACTACAAATCCTTCGATACGAGCGATTCCATCGCCGTCTCTTCCAGTATCTTCAATTTTAACATCGTATTCTCCGCCTTCTTTAATTGGGGCGTCATTTCCTCTATCATTTCCGTAGCTATTTCCAAACAAAATTATCACTTCCAAATTTTAGTCCATAAAGACTTGATAGCCAATTATAGACGTATTTAATTTGGTTTTTAGAGCATATATAGTAATGGGATTTTTGAGCGTTTTTTAGAAAATAATTTTTGTATAACGAAAAAAATCTGAATACTGATCACCTAGACCAAAATATCTTTAGAAAATATGGAAAATAACAATAAACAGAAATGGTAGACAGGACCACGAAAGTTTGGATTTTGAAAGAAAAAGATCAGTTTTTTAAAATATATTAATTGTATTTTTAACAGAATCATCACTACAAACGGTTACAACACCAAAACCCGCCCTTTAAAAGCTTTCAGAAACATCAAAATCTAAGACCCTTAAGAATTTAAAAAAAAATATTTAATGTTCCTAAAAAAATAAAAAGGAGTTAATTAAGGTTTTTTTCTAAGTGGTACAATCATTCCGGTTAGTAATGAGAGTATAGCTAATATTAGTGCAACAGGGCTAACTCCTGTTTTATGCATTCTCACGGTTTTACTGACTGTGCTGGCTGTGTGGGTACTATTTTTAGATGGTCTGATTTGGATTGAGAATGAACTTTGATTTCCTGCATTCCAGTTGTATGTGTCTGAATTGATCTTTGGAATAATGTAATATGTTCCAGCATTTTCACATTTTACAGTTAAGTAAAGATATGGATCGCCTACAGGTACTTCATTTATTGTCCAAGTAACACTTCTATTCAGACGATTATAGGATGCAGTTCCACTATCAAATTTCATATCTACAAATTCCAGTCCTTGAGGTATTTTGAAACTTATTGTAACATTTTTCGCTGAATCCGGACCATAATTCCCTAATTTATATTTAATAACAAAATTTTCACCTATTTTAGGATCTTTTTTGTTACTGGTAATTTTTAGGTATAATTTTGCTCCAGGATTAATATGTAATTTAGCATATCCCATGGATGCTAAATAATTTGTATCGTTGATAAAAGTTGCATTAATTACATAATTTCCTGAATGGGTCGCATTGTAGGATAATGTAGCTATTCCATTGATATTGGTGCGTGATTTGCCGATATAAACTCCGTCTATTTTGAAGATGATGGTTTTATTAGATAGTGAAGTACCATATTTATCGGTTAATTTTGCAGTTAATTTCACAATTCCATTATGAATTCCAGTCCTATTACTTACTGTAATTACTGTAGGGCTTTGGTTTACTACTAGATTACCTCTGCTATTAGTAGATGTATAATTTTCATCTCCTTCAAATGTTGCAGTGATGCCATATATTCCTGATAGATGGGTGATGATGTAATTTATTGTAGCTATTCCATTGCTATCAGTGATTGCAGTACCAATTTTGTACCCATTCACTCTGAAAGTAATTGTTTTACCCGACAATGGGTTTCCATCTTTGTCAGTTAATTTTGCAGTTAAAGTAGTATTATCTTTGTTTATTCCTGTTGCATTACTAGTGATACTGGTTGTCTTAATTTTAATCACAGTGAGTGTTCCATTACTTGTAGATGAAGTGTAATTCTCATCTCCAATGAATTGAACTTTTAGGGTGTATGTTTTCGGTATCTCTGTGATGTTATACAAGAAAGTGGCTATTCCTGCACTGTCAGTTATTGATGAACCAACAATTTTACCATTAATACTGAACCACACAGTTTTACCTTCTAATGAATTACTTTCATTATCCACTAAATGAGCAGTTAATTTAATGGTATTTCCTTTAGTTCCTTTTTTATTTTCAGTGCTGATTGTGGTTACTATGGGTTTAACATGTATGTTAGTACTGGTATTTTGTATCTCTTGTGTGTATTCGTCTTGTGATTCAAATGCATATATACTGAAGGTTTTGTTTGCAAATGACTTATTGAATTTTCCAAATATGGTTATCTGAGCTTCCTCATTAAAATCAAGTGAGTCTATACTCCAAGTTCTAGTTGTGGCATCGTAGCTGCCTTTAGTAACCAAAACTGTGAATCCATCTGGAATTCCAATTTTAATTTTAATATTGTGTCCTGCATTTGGCCCGGTATTTTTGAGTTTGAAAATAATAGTTACTGGTTCATTGACATTCAATGTGATATTTTTAGTTGAATTAAGAGTTACACAAGCCATTGGAAGAATGTTCAGCGTAGTTTGCAAGTTTTCGATAATATCTGGAAATTCAGCCTGTTTTAATGTTCCACTTATTTTAATCTGAGAATTTGCCAAATCTCTTGTAATAATACGTTTAAGAGTCATTGTGACTATTTCTCCAGGATCTAAGTGATCAATATACCAAATGCCTGTGCTTGAATCATAAATACCTTTGCTAACACTCACATTAAATCCACTAATACCTCCAATTTTAACTGTTACATTTGTGGCGTTGCTGTTATATGTGTTTTTTAAGACTAAAATGATGGTGGCATTATCTCCAACAACATAGCTTAAATCATTTTGAAATTTTCCAGTGACTTTTCCCTGACTATAATTATTTATGGATATTGTTTCATCATCTAATCCTGCTTTAATTGTCACATATCCAGAATCTGATGGTGTGAAAGAAGCTATTGCTTTCCCATTTTCTATAGCAGCATTGGGATCAATGGATCCTTGTGTAGTTGTAAATTGTACCAGTAAATCATTAAGTGCCGAAGTTGCAACTGTTTCTCCTAGATTATTTTTAGTTAAATCTGCGGTTATATTAACTGGATAGCTCGAAACTAATGATCCATTAATTTTTAAGGTCATAATCAACCATTTATATAATGAAATATTAGTCGGAGTGCTATATAATACGCGATAGGTAGTTACTGGGTTTGAATTGGTTCCCCACCAGTTATCGTTAAGATCTACATGACTAGCGGATTTATCAATTTCAGTTCCAATCCTTATGGGCAATTTAGTTCCAACATATGATCCACTAAAATCATCCTGGTAAATACGATTGTAGTTTATGTTTGCCACAGCATATTGGGATTCCAATATTGATATGGCACCACTTGCAATACCATTTGTCCCATCGAAACCCCTATATATATTGTAATATAGAGATCCTCCACCTAGACCGCCAGATCCACCGGCTCCGTTTGTGCTTAGGTAGTTATTGTATACATTGTTGTAATAGAATTCTAGTTTTGCGTTTTGGTCTAATTGAGTGTTTTGGTGACTTATGGCTCCACCTTGACCTGAATTTCCACCGTTTCCACCGTTTCCACCGTGTGTAGCAAATATATCAAGAAAAGCTGCACCGTTTCCACCGTTTCCACCGTTTCCACCAGCTCCCGCATAATTTCTTGTGAAATATGATCCTTGAATTTTACCTGCACCATTTAGGTATATAGCACCACCATTTCCACCATTTGCACCGTTTCCACCGTTCCAACCTCCATATGATATGGTTGTTGTTGAAGATCCGTTTCCACCGTTTCCACCGTTTCCTGCGTGATTTTCAATGAATGAAGTATTTTTGATGGTGTTAATTGTTTGGGATGATCCGTTGCTATTAATAAATATGGCACCTCCATTACCACCATGTCCACCTGCTGAACCTGACATGTAAGCATAAAGTTTAGGTTCCTCAAAAAATAAATCTTCTGAACTTAGTCCTTTTCCACCGTTCCCGGCTTTATTGGATTGGAATATGGATTTATTAATGTAGAGGTTTGTTCCATTGTAATAGATACCTCCACCATTACCTCCATCACCACCATCAGTTGGAGTTGGGATAACACTGTAATAATCAGGTTGTCCATAGCCTCCAACTCCACCAAGACCTGCAGTATTTGAATTAATACTAGAGTCATTTATGCTTAAAATACCTACAGCATATATTCCTCCACCATTACCTCCTTTTCCTGCAAAAGATCTTTGCTGAGGCTCATATATGGCCCTGGAACTGGTCAAATAATCGTGACATCCATTGCCCCCATGTCCTGCGGAATTGTTTTCTATGGTTGAATTATTGATGATTAATGTTCCTATGCTACAAATTCCACCACCGTTTCCACCGTTTCCAGCAGACCATACTTTATTATGGTATACATCAAATTGGCCTTGTTTTCCATAGGCTCCTCCGTTTGCTCCATTCCCGGCATTATTGTTAGTTATGATACAATTATTGATGTACAATGTTCCGTAGTTAAATATTCCACCGCCATCTTCTCCGTTACGAGGTCCATCAACGGTATATTTACCATTTGGTGCTTTGCCTTCAGTTATTTCTAAATTTTCAAGGTAAACAACTGCATTTGGATTTAGGATTAGTATTACGCGACCTATGTTACTGCCACTGATTTTTGTATCTTTTGATTGTTTTCCCATTCCTTTGAGACTTACATTTTTAGAAATAATTAAATTTTCATAGTAAGTTCCAGGATTTATTTCGATTGTGTAGTTGCTGTGTGTGGTGGGATCATTTATGGCATCTTGAATAGAGTCAAATGTCATATTTGATTGATGAACATGAACCTTATTAGTGGTATCAGCCCCGTAAACGCAGTTTATCAGTGCCAAAAGAGTTATTAGGATAATTGTTGATTTCACTATTTTTAGCATGTTTGTTTTCACGTTATCACCTCCCTTTTCAGTTATTAACACACTGAAATAATTTATTAAATTTAGTTTATTAATATAGTTGCAACTAGTAACATTTAGAAATACTTATATAAAAAAAATTTAAAATGTAGTATGTCCCAGAGTATTTTCTTTTCTTTGAAGCCTTAATTTTTGGTATTTTTAGGTATTTTATGATGTATTTATTTTGTAATTGTGAAAATATATTATATAATTTATTTTATAATAAAAATAGGCCTTATAAAACACTGAATTTCTATTATAATGTTTATTTATATTGTTTTTGCGAAATTTATTAAGTATAATCGAAATTGTAGAAAGAATACCCAAATAATATCTTGTAGGGCGAAATATACAAAAATAGAAAAAATATGGAAAGCATATTTTCAACAATAAAAAGAAAATTTAATGGCAAAAAACCACAGTAGAAGCAAAATACTGTCAAATAAAGGAACCAAATCAAAAACACATCGTACAACATCTACAGATCAACACAAATCAACTAAAAAAAAGGGTTTCTGCCAAACTTAAACTAAAAAAATAAAGTGAATATTAGTAATCACCATACAATTTAAGATTAATAACTACCATACTGTATAGTATGGAGTCTGAATATGGAAAATAAAAAAAATACAGGTCAAAAACTTTTCGATTCAATTAAAGAAAAAAGGAAACTGTATCATTCTAAGGCACGATATCCTAACGCTATTTTAATCAATCCCAAAGATTACTCTATTTTAAAGGACATTCTAAACAAAGAAAAAACAAAACCTTCCAAACAAATATTAGATCTTGAGATCTTCGTATCTGAAGACATTCCCTCATTTAAATTGATACGCACCTACAATCATGACGAGTGTTCTGTTTAATGGAATAGGTTATCTCAAAACTAGAACACCTATTAATTGACAAGAAGGATCTAAATACATCTGAGTAAACCATACAGATCATACATCCCATTATTTAGTGCTACTTTAACTCAATCTATTGTTATTGTTAATTAAAATCAGTATTAATCTGTTTAATATGTTCTAAATCTTATCATAAAGACCAATAGCAAGTTTTTTTAAGATAAGTATTAATTAGCGAGTTTTGAGAAATTCAAGAGTGGAAGGTTCCCCATAAACAACTATGGTGAATGACTATTTTTTAAA
This sequence comes from Methanobacteriota archaeon, assembly GCA_023430285.1. GTDB lineage: Archaea > Methanobacteriota > Methanobacteria > Methanobacteriales > Methanobacteriaceae > Methanobacterium_B. The sequence continues at coordinate 9,285 of JAEZAV010000041.1, forward strand.
AATAGGTTTCAAGGAATAAGATTTTGTAAAAAACAGTATGCATCTGACTATTCTGTTAATCCTGTATGTGAAACCGTTAAATGAGGGATTAAATTAAAAACAGACCTCATATTGGGTTTTTTTACCATTTCAAAATAGCAAACTTTATATACCTTAAATTTATAACTAAACCCTGTATTCAAAACCTCTGATATTATTTTTTTTGAGGATTTTGAACGCGGAGGCGGTATAATTAAGCGAAAAATATTGTATTCTGCCCTATTACTATTTGCTTTAGTTTTGGTAGTAAATGCAAATACTACAACTGCAGCATCTGTAAATCAAACAAATGGGAGCAGTTCAGTTATTAAAGTTGGAAACAACAACACAGTATCCAACATAACTTTAACTGACACTTCTAAATCAACAACCCCCATTTCTAAGGTTGCAGTTAACTCAACAAACAAATCTAAAATAAACAGTACCATGGCGGCAGGAGAACCTGTGAAAGTTAATGGATTAACATTAACCCAGATGAAAGATGGAATATCTAGAGCCGAAGCATTTTACAAGAAAAACGGCAGACTACCCAACTACCTATCATTCGGAACCAGAAACATATCAATAACAACATTCCAAAAAAACATAGCAACACAGGGACTTAAAATCAACACAACAACAACTACGAAGATAAATGGATTGACAATTGCACAAATCAAAGACGGAATTTCAAGGGCCGAAGCATTTTACAAGAAAAACGGCAGATTACCCAACTACCTATCATTCGGAAGCAGAAACATATCAATAACAACATTCCAAAAGAACGTTTCAACAGCGGGACTCAAGATCAACACAAGCGGCTCAACCAACAAGATAGATACCAGTTCAGTATCTGCATTGGCAGCATCTCTTAAAAATGGTTCATCATCACAGTACGATACAGCAGTTAAAATATTCAACTGGGTCAGAGACCATATTAGCTACTCATTTTATTACAACAGTAAGTATGGAGCATCTGGAACATTGAAAAATAGAATGGGAAACTGCTGTGATACTTCAAACCTTATGGTGGCATTGGCAAGAGCTGCAGGAATTCAAGCTAGATACTTGCATGGAACCTGTAAATTTTCGAGTGGTACCTGGTACGGACATGTATGGGCCCAATTATATGTAAATGGTAAATGGCTCAATGCAGACGGTACTAGCTACAAAAACTCATTGGGAGTTGTTAAAAATTGGAACACAGCTACCTACACATTACATGGCATATACCAAACACTGCCATTTTAATGTAAACAGGAGATAAAATCTATGAAAAAAGCAATAGCTGTGACTTTGGTGGTTGTGGTGGCAGTATTAGGGGTGGCAATGGCCTTAAATAGCACTGCAAATTCCAAAAATTCCACAAACAACTCAACAAGTTCGGATACAGCAAAAAATGTTGATGTTGGAAATACAAGTACCAACAACAACCAGAGTGTGGATAACATGATATCTTCATCAGAAGCTCAAAAAAAGGCAAGTGAATACATCAATCAAACTGGTGCATATGCCGGCACACCAAAACTCGTTAATCAAGACGGAACAATGGTTTATATTGTGCCTGTAATTTACAATGGACAAACAGCTGGTGAAATTGATATAGATGCACAAACAGGTCGTAACTTAGGAGGAGCTGGAGGAATATAATTTCCCTCTTCTAAGTTTTTAATTTTTTTTAATGAATTCTTGTTTCTAAATTAAATTCTTGTTTTTAAATGATTTTAGACCATTCTCACTCCATTTCACAAAAAAATCCTTTTAGTATTAATGTATGTGATTACAACGATAAGTCCATTTAAAAACTGGGGGTTATAAATGAAAAGAAGACTCATGGGGTTAAAGAGTCAATACCTGATTTTATTGGGAATTATTTTCATGGTGGTGGTGATGTTTAACGTTGGTAATTCCAGCGCAGCCAACACCACCAACTTAACAGGTCATCATTTAACGATTAAAGAGTCCAGCTCAAATTATTTTGACCCGACCAACAATCGTACCAAAGAAAGGTTCAAATCAATTGGTGATGCCGTAAATTCTGAAAACACCATAAAAGGTGACACAATAATTGTTGGAACAGGAAACTACGTAGAAAATGTTATTATCAACAAAAAAATTATTTTAGTGGCATTTACCAACACCAACATAACTGCAAAGAACCCCGACCTCCCAATATTCACAATTTCCAAAAATGGAAGTGGAACAGTTATCAAGGGTTTTAATTTCGTTTCAGATGACCCCCTAGTAAGTAACGCTATTTTATTAAATTCTGCCAACGGATGTACCTTGTCAGAAAACAACTTCGTTGACGTGCCAGGAATTTCCATAAAAATCCAAAATTCCCAAAACAACACCATATCTTACAGC
>JAEZAV010000053.1 GCA_023430285.1 Methanobacteriota archaeon
TAATTGGTGCAGCACTTGGAATTGTTAAATGGACATCCATCTTCATCACTAAAACAGGAAAGAAATTTGATTCTGAAGCAACTCTCATACAAGTTGTAAATGAGATCATAAGGTACAGTGTTTATGCCATAGCACTGACTTTGATATTAAATGAACTGGGAATCAATATAACAGCTATTGCATTGAGTTTAGGAATTGTTGGTATTGCAGTGGGTTTCGCTGCAAGAGACACCATTTCAAACTTCATTGCAGGATTATTCGTACTGGCAGACAAGAGTTTTAAAGTTGGAGATATAATTGAGATATCAGATTACAAGGGAAGGGTCCATATAATGGGATTCCGGGTAACGAAACTAATTACCGCTGATAACAACATTGTTTCCATCCCAAATTCAAACTTCTCAAAGAACGTGCACGTAAACCACACCCCCCTGGAAGAAAAACGGGTAGATTTGGCAATAACTGTACCTTACCAGGTTAAAGTTGGGGGTTTAAGAGAAAAATTTATTGAAATTCTAGATAAACATGAATGGGCACTCGATGATCCATTACCAAATTTTAATATCAATGAACTTGCAGATACTGGTATAAAAAGCACTTTAAGTTTTTGGGTCGTTGATCCGTGGAAGGTTGAAGAATACCGCTCCATCATAGCGAGTGAAATTGGAACATTATTGGTGGTTGATAATGAAAAGGACTAGTTGGATGGCTTTAGGAATAGTGGTAGTATGCATTTTAGTTTCACTAACCATAGCCATAGCAGCATTTGAACAGTCCAAAAATTTAACAGCCGCACAAAAGAGTTTGAAGGATTACAACGAAAAAATGAGTCAACCCGTAGATGCACTCGATCCATTGAGCACCAAGGTAGGTGCATCCCTAGGAGAACTGGTCATTCCAAAACTTGGTGTTAACTGTACCATAAGATCTGACACAGTCAATGCCTACAATGCAGTTTATCATTATCCTGAAAGTGCCATGCCAGGACAACCTGGAGAATGTGGTATACTTGGCCATAGAACTACATACTCAGGGTTATTTGAAAACATTGGATCGTTGGAAGTTGGGGATCAGGTAATCATAGTTGACACCATTATGAAAAAGAAGTATACCTACGCAGTAACATCCAATGGAAATGATATTAGATGGGATTACAAAACCAACCCAGTTACCTTTGCTTTGGATGGAAAAGCAAGGTTAATGCTCATGACATGTTACCCTCCTGGAAAAAAGGAAGCTGCATACATAGCACACTGCGAACTTGTATCCACGGATAATATTTAACAGATTCAATTTATTTTTATTACTAAATTTTTTGTGGGATATGTCACAAAACCCTATTAATTAGTGTTTTCTTTGTGTGCCATGTCACCTTATTCATTTTTAGCTATAAATCAGTCCAAATTCTTCATGATATCATGGGGCTGCAACTATGCATTGGTTCTCTACTTAGTAAAGTTTTATTAATAATGAATAAAGCAATATAATAAATTAGTACTGTATGTCTTGATGAGAATTAATTGTATGGAATGATTGTTAACAATTAAAACTTTTCATGGTCTAAAAAAAGTATTAAGAGGCGTTAATATGGTAGAAATAGAAATAGACGAAAATGCATGTGTTGGATGCGGTTCTTGTGTGGACGACTGCCCTAACGATGTCTATGAAATGGATGAAGCAAAGAACAAAACAAAAGTTGTTAATGCTGACGATTGTATGGCGTGCCTTTCATGCCATGAAATCTGTCCTGCCGAAGCAATGGAACATAAAAACATACACGTGGCTAAAAGGCTGTATATCGATAGAAGAGTTAATGATATACTCAATAAGATAATCTAGGAGACATTGGTATGGCATATGAAATTAAAAGGGAAGGAAAGGAAGTATTTGGGGATTTTAAACCTGAACTTATTCCTGATGAATGTGGGGGAGATATTGATGATTATGAAGAGGCCCTTCACGTTCTTATGAAGTTTGTTGGTTCAATGTCCAGTGCACTTGAACAGGTGTCTGGAAGGGGTGCAAATGCAATTGTTTATCAAGCCGGTAAAAGAATGGGCCACGAAGCAGGTAAAATGGTTGAAAAAACCGACAACCTTGAGAAAGCAATGCAAGAATTGAGTGAAATTTTAGGTGCAGAATTTTATTTTGATATGTGGAAACCAGCTGGTCAAGAAGGTTACACTATAGAAAAGGGTGATGAAACAGTTGTGAAATTAATTTTCAGAGATTGTGTAGTCAGACAAACACTCCGAAGAACTGGTCTTCCTCAAAAAGGACCTTTATGTTATTTATTATATGGTTACACAGTTGGTGCTGTGGAAGAGGTTATGGATATCAGAGGAAAACTCGACATCGACCATGTTGGGCCAAATGCCTGTCTTAAAACGTTGACAATCAAGTGGAGTGGTAAATAATGGTAAGCATAGCTCTTGAATTACTAGCAAGCTGCACAGGCTGTGAAATATCAATACTCGATCTTCATGAAGAATTGATCGATGTCCTTGAACAAGCAGACCTTGTTTACGCACCCATACTCATGGATGTGAAGGAAATACCTGAAAACATTGACATTGCAATTGTTTCAGGTTCTGTAAGAAATGAAGAGAACAAGGAAAGGTTGGAAGAGATACGAGAAAAAGCCAATATAGTTATTGCATACGGTACATGTGCATGCTACGGTGGAATAACATGTATGGCAGATCTCTACAGCCCTGAAGATGTCTCTGACAGAAGCTTTAAAGATAATCCAAGCACAGAATCTGCTGCAGAGCCTTCTGAAGTGGTTCCAAAACTCCTACCAATTGTGCATCCTGCTGGAGACCTTGCTTTAATAGATTATTATTTGCCAGGCTGTCCACCAAAGGAATACTTGGTAAAGGATATTCTTGTTCCATTGATAAACGGAGAAGAACCTGTTGTACCTAAAAAATCTGTTTGTGCAGATTGTGAACGTACCATGGAACACGTTGAATTCGACAAGATCCACAGGAGAGTTGAAGGAACTCCAGATCCTGATCTGTGCTTCTTAAGCCAAGGTTACATCTGCATGGGATCCGCAACCCTTGGAAGGTGCGGTGCACTATGCTCATCTGCAGGTGTTCCATGTCATGGATGCGGAGGACCTTCCTTGGACATATTAAGGGAACCTAACCACGATGTATACAACTGTATTGTAAACAGAATAGCTCATCTCTCCAAGATGCCCCACAAAGATGTTGAAAAACAGATCTACGATGTTGGGCACGTGATATATGGATTTGTTATTGGAAGCACTATAATGGAGAATAAAAAGGTTTCATTGATCCCTCAGTTGATCAAGAAATAGATTTGGTGATAATTATGAAACAAATAGAAATAAGCCCAGTATCCAGAATTGAGGGCCATGCAAAAATCACAGTTCAGCTCGATGATGCTGGAAATGTTTCAGATGCTCACTTTCATGTCATGGAAATAAGAGGATTTGAAAAATTCTTGGAGGGTGCAGCTGTAGAAGAGGCACCTAGAATCACTCCCAGAATATGTGGAGTATGTCAAACAGCTCACCATGTAGTATCTGCAAAGGCTACAGATGCTGTGTTTGGTTTAGAACCACCTGAAACTGGGAAAAAATTAAGAGAACTAAGTTTACTGGGTCAGTACATTCATTCCCATGCCCTTCATTTTTACTTCCTAGGAGGGCCAGACCTGGTGCTTGGGCCAGATTCAGATCCCGCTGAAAGGAACGTTGTGGGAATAATCAAGAAGAATCCTGACCTTGCTAAGATGGCTATAAAAACCCGTAAAATAGGGCAGGAAATCACAACAGTTGTTGGTGGAAAACCAATCCATCCAGTAACATCCATACCTGGAGGACAGTCAAAAGTCTTAACATCTGGGGAAAGGGATGCACTACTTCCTAAAGTCCAGGAAGGAATAGGATTAGTCGAAGCCGGTTTAGAAGTAGCTAAACCATTATTTGAAAATTATGCTAATGAAATTGAATCATTAGGACCTGTTGAAACTTATTTCGGCAGTTTAACAAATGGTGGTGCTTTAGAACTTTATGATGGGCCAATGAAGATAGTTGATAAAAATGGTGGCGCTGTAACAGAGTTTGATACTGCCAACTACTTGGATTACATCGAAGAAAAGGTTCAGCCATGGTCTTACATGAAGTTCCCATATCTCAAGCAAATTGGATTCCCTGAAGGTAACTACAGGGTTGGACCGCTTGCCAGGCTCAATATTGCAGAATCTGTTAACACAGAAAAAGCATCTGCACTCTTTGGAGAATTTAAGGATAACTTTGGAATGGCTCAAAATCCTTTGCTCTACCATTACGCCAGATTAGTGGAGCTCATGTACTGTGTTGAAAGATCCATACAACTCCTTGAAGACGATTCCATCACAAGCACAGATATTAAAACCGATCTAAGTGAACCATTGATGTCCACTGCCGATGCTAAAAATTCTGATGAAAAAATGAGGGGTGTCGGTGTTATTGAAGCACCTAGAGGTACTTTGTTCCATGATTACGAAACAGATGGAGCAGGAATAATTCAAAAGGCCAATTTAATTGTTGCATCTGGACAGAACAACCTTTCAATGGATATTGGTGTAAGGGAAACTGCCAAAGCAATGATCAAAGGCGATGAAGTTTCTGAAGGACTTAAAAACCGTCTTGAAATGATTGTGAGAGCATACGATCCATGTTTATCCTGTGCAACCCACATGATAAATGGTGAATCTTCCATGTTACTCGACATTCATGACAGTGACGGGTACTTAATAAAGAGACAATTCATCTAAGACCTGGAAAAATAATTTCCCTCTGTCATTCCCAAGTTACTGGGAATGATATCTAATTTTTTTTAGTATTAACATGTTCATTAGATTAAAAAATGTTAAAATTACCAATAAAAGCGCTGTGAAGTTTTAGACTAAATGATTATTACAGAATAAGATATAAAACAATAAACATAATAGCATTGATATCATATTAGGTTTAAATATTCAATAGTAAACTGGGATTTTTATGAAAAACTCTGATCTGTTGTTTAAACTTGAAAGGATCGTTATTGATCTCGTTAAAGTAGATGGGGTAGATGGCGGTTTAATTGTAGATGATACTGGAAAGGTAGTAGCTAAGCGAATGCTTCAAGACATTGATATTGAACTATTTGGGCCAATGTCAAATGTTATTACCGGCTCTTCCAAAAGATTGTTTAATTCATCCCATCAAGGCGAAATACACAGGGTACTGATTGAATCGTTAAATGGTAAAGCTCTTTTTTTAAATCTTGAAAATGTCCATTTAATCGTATTAATGAAAAATCATTCAAACGTTGGTCTGATTTTAGTTTCATCCAAAAGGGCTGCAGAACAGATCAGAGTATTGAGTAAGGATTTAAAACCCGATACAATTGAAACAATAATAGAACCCGAAAAAGAGCCTTTAAAAGCAGAAATTAATCCTGATTTAACAATTGAAAATCTTGAAGTAGTTGAATCTGAGACTGTGGTTGATGAAATACCAGACCAAGAAACTGTGGAAATACCTCAAGAGGAGCAAGTTGTCTTGGAGGAATCTTCAGAACTTGAACCGCCAATATTAGAAACTGAATCAGAAGATAAGAGTAGTCAGGTTTTAGAATCAGTGAAAGTTAAAGAGTTTGAGATTGAATCTGAAATAGTAGAAGATGTTGAAACTTCTAAACCAGAAGCTGAAGTAGAATCTGAAGTAGAAGTAGAAGTGGTCGAAGAAGTAGAATCTGAAGAAGCTATTCCTATTATTAAACCTCCTATTGCTTTCCCAGATATTAAAAAGATAACTGAAGTACCTGAAGATGTTGAAACCAGATCTGAGTTAATTTTGGATATTTATGAGGCTGTATTCAGGGCCATGTCCATTGGTGCCAGTAAGATCATGGGTGTTGCACCTGCAAGGGGTTTGACACAGAAGTTTTTACCATCACAAGAATGTGAAAGGCTATTAAATGGAGTAGTAGTACAAAGTAATTCAACATTGAACTTCGATAAAATTAGGGAAAATGCTTCTAAAATCAAAGTTGATGATAGAGAATCTGTGTTCATCGAAGATTTCTCTAAAATTTTAGATGTTATAACCGATAACTACGGAAAAGTTATGGGCTACGAGGCATTTAGAGGAATGGTAAGGCCAGAATTCAAGATAATTACAGATTCTTATGGTCCAGTCATGAACAAATTAGGAATAATCAACAAAATGCATCCTGAGATATCCGAACTGTTCGAAAGTTAAAAGATATTATTTCTATACATTTTTTTAAAGAACATACCCGAATTATTCTGACCTTTTTTTTGATCCATTGCAAAGATACTTGATAAAAACTATATTCGCCAACAGTTAATAAACAATGCAACACAATATGAAAATGGTGATAGCATGAATGCTCCATGGGTTGAAAAATACAGACCACAAACATTGGATGAAGTTGTGGGTCAAGAACATACAATATTACGACTTAAAAGATACGTTAAAGAGGGCAATATGCCCAATCTCATGTTTACAGGTCCTGCAGGTGTTGGAAAAACAACAACTGCCATTGCACTAGCAAAGGAAATGCTCGGCGAATACTGGAGACAGAACTTCTTGGAGCTGAACGCTTCTGATGCTAGAGGAATCGATACAGTTAGGAATGATATTAAAAGTTTCTGTCGTTTGAAAGCTGTTGGATCACCCTTCAGAATTATTTTCCTAGATGAAGTTGATAACATGACCAAGGATGCTCAGCATGCCTTGAGAAGGGAGATGGAAATGTACACAAAAACCTCTTCATTCATATTATCATGTAACTACTCATCTAAGATCATTGATCCAATCCAATCTAGGTGTGCAATATTCAGATTTGTTCCTGTTAAAGGCCATCAGATCATTAAAAGGTTGGAATACATTGCCCAGGCCGAAGGTCTTAAAATTGACATTGCTGCCATAGAAAGCATCGTCTACTTTGCTGAGGGTGATATGAGAAGGGCTGTGAACATTTTACAGGCATCTTCCTCTGCAGGTGAAGAAGTTACAGAGGAAAGTGTTGATGAAGTTGTATCTAAAGCCAAACCAAAGGATGTTAAAAAGATCGTTAACAAGGCACTCGATGGCGACTTTATAGGTGCTAGAGAACTTTTAAGGGATGTTATGGTTGTTCAGGGTACAAGTGGAGAGGATATGGTTACCCAGATATACCAAGAAGTTTCTAAAATGTCTTTAGATGGATCATTAAATGAGGATATTTATATTAACCTTGTTGAAAGCATTGGTGAAACAGATTACAGAATAAGAGAGGGATCAAACCCGAGAATTCAATTGGAAGCGTTGTTAACCAAGTTTTTAATAAATTCAAAGGCAGATTAAATGTTGTGGACAGAAAAGTACAGTCCCAAAAACTTCGATGAAGTTCTTGGAAATGTCAAGCTCAAAGATGAAATCCTTAACTGGACAGAAGACTGGTTACTTGGGAAAACCAGCCAGTGTATTCTTCTTATTGGACCGCCAGGTACTGGTAAAACTACCATGGCCCATCTGGCAGCCAAAGAATTTTCAGAGTACATCGAGCTAAATGCAAGTGACAAAAGATCATACGATATCCTGAAAAACACCATTGGAGAGTCTTCGCTTTCAAAATCCCTATATGGTGACGGACTCAAGCTAATAATACTTGATGAAGTGGATGGAATTCATGGTAATGAAGATAGGGGCGGTACAAGAGCCATAAATCAGATTGTTAAGGAAGGTAAACACCCCATAATAATGATGGCAAATGACCCTTACAGTAAAAGGTTACAAAGTCTTAAACCTAAATGTAACACCCTAATAATGCGTAAAGTACATACAAATTCCATTGTATCTTTGCTTAAGAAGATCTGTGTCAAGGAAGGCGTGGAATTTGAGGAACACGTGATTAGAAATCTTGCAAAAAGATCGAATGGTGATCTTAGGACTGCAATTAACGATCTAGAGGTTATTGCCAGGGGCCAAGATAGAATTACCTCAGAAGATCTTGAGCTACTATCATCAAAGGATGACATTGTCAACATATTTGATACTGTTAGGACAGTGCTCAAGAGCAAAGACCCAAAACGGGTAAGGGCTGCCATGAGGGTTGATTCAGAACCTTCTTTCATACTGGAAATAATCACCGAAAATATTCCAAAGGAATATGAGAAGGTCAATGAAATACAAAGTGCCTACGAAAAGATTTCACAGGCAGATCTCTACCTTGGAAGAGCATTTAATACACGTGTTTACACCTACTGGAAATATGCCTTTGAATTAATGGGTCTGGGAGTTGCACTATCCAAGGCAGAAACTTATAAAAAGTTTTCAAGGCTCACTAACTCTTCAATCTTTCCAAAACTTTCTAAAAGCCGTGGCAAGAGAAATTTGGAAGATAAAGTTGCGGAGAAAATGGGTCAAAAACTTCATTCCTCCAAGAAGGTTGTTAAGGAACAGTTCCCCTACATGAAGATAATGTTCCAAAATGATGAAACGGCCCATGAACTTGCAACATACTTTGATCTAGCTGATGATGAAGTTAAATTGTTCAGATCCAGAAAGATAAAGGTCAAAAAATCAAAGAAGAAACCTGCAAAATCCAACAAATCCCCAACAAGTACCAGTACCCCGAAATTATCTGGAGAACCAAAAGTTAAAGCTTCAAAGAAGATTGATGAAGAAGTTAAAGTGAGTTCGAAGAAAAAATCTCGCTCTAAAAAAGTTAAAACTGAAGATAAAACTGTTAAAAAGTCTTCTAAAGATGCTGAAAATGCGAAGGATTCAGATAAAACTAGTAAAGACTCACAGATGTCTCTGTTTAATTTCAAGAAATAAAATGTTAAACCCTTCCCAGGGTTCTCTATTTTTTTTATTTAATTGAGTTCTCAGATATGAACAACGCTGATTTTAGAATGTTTTCGCGTTCATCGCTAACAAAGTTCCCGAGAAAACTCAATGTTTCAAGTTCGTAGTTAGTTTGTATAGAAAATTCACATTCGTGGCCCAAACTTTCTATCCACTCCAATATCCACGAATAAGGAATATTTTGGAGCGGATATATCAATTTATGATCCATATAATGGGTGTTTATTTCGTGGACAACATCCATCTTTTCACCATTAAACAGTCTGTTTAGTACGTGTATAGCCTCATCATCCAATGTTATGGCCATCGCTAGGGAATCATATTCGGCAGTATCAAAATCAGCCATATTTCCACTTAAAATTTGGATCCCATACTTACGGGTGTAGGGTTCAAGAAGAAGTTTCAGTGCAAAATCTGTGCAGGAATTATCATCGGGAACTAATATTTTTTCCCTTGGTTTAATTGAACTGGCCAGAACCCTTGATGCTCTAGTGCACAGCCTTTGAAACAGTCCTGATCTATGTATTTGAAACTCAGGATAATTCTTCAAAAACTGTTCCTCCCTTTTCCTTGTGAATTTTGAAAATCTCTGATTGTTTATGAAGATATCAGAACGGTAAACACTCAAAAATCTGGTGTCCACACCGATCTTTCCTAAAAATCTTAATTCATTCCCATGATCATGATGGTTCATAACATTTATCTCCAATATTTCAAAGAAAATTTCCCATATTTTTGTTTGGGTTCTTTTATTATTTTCATCCAGTTTATGTTTGATTATCCTTTTTAGTAGTCATTTTCGTTTTTGACACAAGTGCTAAAACATAGTTCCAATGAAATTTTTTTTTAGAAAATAATAACTATTCCAACTGAACAAAAAATTACTCAAAGAAAAATTATCAATCAACCTCGAAAAATTAATTATTGGTTACCATTTATTGCCAACTAGATTTCATTGTAGTTTTTAAATGGTGGTGGTCTGTGCTAAAAATATTCTGGTAGGAATTCATTTAATTTTGGAGGGATTTTAATTGTTTGAAATCTTCAAAAAGAAATCAGAATCAGGTGAAGATATGCTTGAAATAGATTTAGAAGAGCCTGTGGACTGTTTATGTGATTTTACATTCAATTTTCACTGGCAACACAAGGGGGAAAAACTCGATCCAAGTTGGAAGGTTCCCAACAACGATCTAACCTTTGGAGATATTGTGGAACATTTAAAGCAGGGCAAAGATATTAAGATCAATGGAGATGTTGGGCACAGGCTCTGTTCCAGCATGGGCACGGATCTGGTGTACTTCGGCGGAAATGGAAATGATTTGAATGTGGGCGATGTTTATGTGGATGGGAATGTTGACTCCAGAATGGGAATCAGCATGACTAGAGGTAGAATATACGTCAAAGGAATCCTCAAAGAACCTGTTGGAAATGTGGTTCAGGTCAAATCTGATGTTAAAGGTTACAAAAAATTCAGATCCATCACAGATATCATGTCAAACGGGTTGGAAAACGATTCTCCATTGGGATTTCAGGTGAATGGAAATCAAATGATAGTAAACGATGGAATGGTGAAAGATACAGTTGGTGCCAGGTTGGATGTTGATGGGAAAATCACAGTCAACGGAAATGTTGATTTGAGTACAGGTATACTTATGAGGAAGGGTAGTGTGAGGGTAAACGGTGATGCAGGTAAAAATACCGGGGCACTCTTAAACGGAGGTACTGTGATAATCAATGGCAACACCGATGATTTTACTGGAATTGATATGATGCAGGGAATTATAGCGGTGAATGGTAATGCTGGTAAATTTATGGCAGCAAATAAAAGGAATGGGAACATTTTTGCACATTCTGGAAGTCCAATCCCTCCAACCACAGAAAGATCTGTTACAAATTCTGATCAGCAGTTTTTGATAGGACTGGGTTTTAATCCTCGGAAATTTAAGAAATTCAACTAATAAAAAAATTTAACCCCTGTTTCATGGGATTTTTTTTTGAATTTGGGCAAAGATTTTTATTTCATGCCACTCTAAAGATTTTTATGATTGGAATCCTTGAAAACTTAAGCAACCTTGCTATTTATCTCATTGAGAGTTTGGGATACTGGGGAGTTTTTATAGCAATGACGCTGGAAAGTGCTTGCATTCCCCTTCCAAGTGAAATAATAATGCCTTTTAGTGGTTTTGTTGTTTACGAAGGCACAACCAACATGACACTGATAGGAATTACTATTGTGGGTGCTTTAGGAAACCTTTTCGGTTCATTAATAGCTTACTACGTGGGTTTAATTGGAGGTAGGCCATTACTTGAAAAATATGGAAAATATGTATTTATTACACACAGCAAGTTGGAATTGGCAGATAAATGGTTTGAAAAGTATGGATACGAAGCAGTGTTTATAAGCAGACTCCTTCCAATAATTCGAACCTTCATTTCCCTTCCAGCAGGAATTACCCACATGGATCTGAAAAAATTTGTGACCTACACATTTCTTGGTTCGCTTCCATGGAGCTTTGCACTGGGTTACATTGGATTGAACCTAGGTCCACACTGGGAAATCATTAAAACTTATTTCCATATTCTGGATTACTTCGTAGTTTTAGGTATTGTGATAGTTGTTGGTTACCTAGTTTACAAATATAAAATCAAATCTCCAAGTACCTAAATCTTGAATCTAATAATAACTAATTTTTTTTAGAGATTTTTACAATTAATATGGGTTTATAGTAGTTTTATAAGGAATTATGAAGGTATCTTTTATGATATTCATGGAAAATTTTTAAAAATATTTATACTACTTCATTCAATAACAATTGGTAATTAAAAGGAGATGTGAAAATAAAATGGTTAGATCAAATACATTACTACTGAAATTAAGGCTATTTTTAGCCCCAGTAATTCTATTTGCAATTCTTTACCTTATCCTAACACTAGTCTTATCCTACTTCCACATTGGATACACATTTGCCTACGTGGGCATTGCAATAGTACTGGTGTTTGTCCAGTATCTGTTGGGTCCTAAGATGGTGGAAGCATCCATGCATGTGCACTATGTTAGTGAGCAGGAAGCACCTAAGTTACATGCAATGATCGCAGATCTTGCAATGAAAGCAGGCGTACCAAAACCTAAAGTAGGTATTTCAGAAATAAATGTTCCTAACGCCTTTGCCTTTGGAAGAACCAAAAAAGACGGCAGAATATGTGTAACTAGGGGAATTTTAAGAATTCTAGATGAAGGAGAACTTGAAGCAGTGTTAGGTCATGAAATGTCCCATATTAAACACAGCGACATGATAGTAATGACCTTAATAAGTGTTGTTCCCCTGATCTGTTACTACATCTTCATTAGTATGCTGTTCCAAGACAGAGACAACGGTTATGGAATGATCATTGGTATCGGTGCGTTTGCAGCATACGTAGTTGGACAGCTCTTAGTACTGTTCATTTCAAGAACAAGGGAATACTACGCTGATCAAGGAAGCGTGGATCTGGGATGTAAACCACACAACCTTGCAAGTGCTCTTTACAAACTAGTTTACGGATCTGCAACCAGTAACAAAGATGAAATAAAGGAAGTTGAAGGTTTCAAAGCTTTCTTTGTAAATGATGTTACAGATGCTAGAAATGAAATTAACGACTTACAGCAGCTGGATCTTGACATGGATGGAAAAATAAGTGAAGAAGAACTTTCAAGACTCAGGTACTCTGATACTAAGGTAAGTACCGGTCAAAGTGTTATGGAACTCTTATCAACCCATCCTAACATGGTGAAAAGAGTTAAAAGATTGTCTGAACTAGCTTAAGCCTGTTCAATTTTTTTTATTTAAAATTTTTTTTTAATCGCTGCCAACAATTTCCTGAACTCTTCCCACCCTGCCGTCTGTTAGCCTAACCTTTATGCCGTGGGGATGGAACGATTTGTTGGTTAAAATATCGGCTACAACACCCTTGGATCGTTTTCCAGTTCTTTGATCCTTTTTAAGCACAATAAACACTTCTTTTCCTGGTTTTATATCTTTCCTGTTTTTTCCGTTCATATTTTTTACATCCGGATTATCTTAGTTAGAATAAATTTAGTATATTATATTTCAAATTTATGTTCAGAACATCAACAGTTGATGGTTTTAGTTTACATCCTGAATTGGTTATCGAAAAATAAAATCTAATCTATCGATAGTTTGTTAATGAAGTCCCTGGTTGTTTCAATGTTTAACTGTCCCGGGGCTGAACTGTTTTCATACGAGGCAAATGTTAGTGGAGATCCAAAAAGGGGTGCTACAACCCTTGTGTAACTTCCAATGTCACCCATTGAGATGGCCACAGTGTTTTCTACCTTTGAAAGAACGTTTAAAACAACCAAGGTGTCGGCCATTGTTTTGGGCATGACAGCAAATTTCGCTATGTCTCCTAATTCTAGTTCTTTATCCACTATTTCCAATAAAAAATCTTCATCAGGAGTTTTTTCAAAATCATGATAAGAAACAATGGACAACTTAGAGTTTTTCACGATTTTATTTAAATGGTCCAACTCAGTTCCCAGTTCTATGTCCACGATCTCAGCTACCTTTGCTGCTTCCAAAAGAATTTCTATTCTGTCTGATTCTGAACCCTCAAAAAATCCATTTTCTTCCCTTCTTCTGTTGGTTGCTATTAATGGGAAGTCTATTTCTTTAATAAGATTCTTAACATCATCTGGATCAGAATTTTCTATGAAGTCTATCCTAAGTTCTAAAAGGTCAGCTCCAGCATTAATAGAATATTTAGATGACTCTAACGCAGACTCATAAGTTTTTTCTAAAATTGGTACACATATCCTGGTTTTGTTGAACAATTGTTTCACTTCGTCCTTATTACAGTTTTTAGTATCTGAAATTTAAACTTCAGTTTTGTTTTAGATAATTCTATATCTCTTTACTAAATAATATCCTTCACCATTCTATTAAAAAGTTAAAATGATGTAGATGTATGATGTGGGTTACAAAAATATATAAAAATAAGTTCTCCCAAATAGCCCTATAATACAGTTAAATGAATTTGATACAAAAATTTTAAAACTGTTCATTGTAAACAGATTATTTTGAGAAATAGGAAGAATAAATATTTGTTTAATAATTAGAGATTATTTAACCCATCTATTAAAAAAATCAAAGGTGATTCCTTGAAATTAACATCCATTGGAGCAGATGTTTCATGCAACGATGTTTCATGTAGTAAGAACATGATAACGAATATCGAGAGAGATATACACGAAATTGTGGATGCTGGTGCATTCAAAGCAGCTTTAACAAATGTAACTGGTGATGATGTTGTGATCAGTGCATTTGTAGATGATAATATGCTTGAAACTGTTAACAAAGCAATAGTGGATGTTTTATCAAAAAATGCCGAAGACATTGGAGATCTTGCCGGAATTTCTGATACACCACAAGGTGCTGGTGAGGGAATATCCTATGCAGAAGCTAATATCAGACAGGATCGTTATCCTGATGGAGTTATACTTGCATTTGATACCTATGGGGGAGAACCATTCGTTAAAAATGTGGTGAAGTCTTCCATGGATGCAGCAAGAAGCATGGATCATGTTACAGATATAGGTGGCGGAAATCAGGGAACTATTGAAATTCCCGGAGTAGGTTTTGTTTCTGATGAAACAGATGATCCTGTGGTTGTTGCAACAATTGAAGACATCGAAGCTGTAGGAGTTGTAGCAGGTGCCATGGTAGGGGCTGCTTTAGGAAATAAAAATGTATATCTTGTTAAAAGAGGAACTCCTTCCTACGTAATTCCTGGAAGTGTCATAGTTTCTGTTTCAGCATTCATGAATGGGAATGTGATGGATCTTTCAGTGCCCCTCGCACAGAGGATGAGAATTTTAGGTTAAAAAAAGGAATAATAATTATTTGTAGTTATATAAAATTTCAAAATATTAGGGGAGATAAATTATGATAATTCTTGATGAAAATACCCGGTGCATTGTTCAGGGAATAACTGGTAAACAGGGATCTTTCCATGCTGAACAGATGCTTAAGTACAACACCAACATAGTTGCTGGAACCAGTCCTGGTAAGGGTGGTCAAAACTTTAATGGCCTTCCAATCTACAATTCCATTGAAGAGGCAAAGGACGAACTGGATATTAATGCATCTATTATTTTTGTTCCAGCATCCTTTGCAAAGGATGCTGCATTTGAAGCAATTTCACAGTTGGATCTCGCAGTTATCATCACAGAACACATTCCTGTACATGATTCCATGGAGATAGTGGAATATGCAAAAAGGGAAAACACCATTGTAATTGGACCTAACACACCCGGTATAATCAGTCCAGGAATTGGGAAGCTTGGTATTATGCCTACTCATATATTCAACGAAGGAAACATAGGAATCGTTTCTAGAAGTGGTACTCTAACCTACGAAGTGGCAAATCAAGTCACAAATGCAGGGATGGGACAAAGTACTTGCGTAGGAATTGGAGGAGATCCTGTGGTGGGTCTTGACTTTGCAGATGTACTTCAAAGGTTCGAAGATGATGATGATACAGCTGCAATGGTTATGATTGGAGAAATTGGTGGAAACGCAGAAGAAATGGCTGCAGATTACATAAAGGAAAACATTAGCAAACCTGTTATTGCATACATTGCAGGTGTTACAGCACCTCCAGGTAAAAGAATGGGACATGCAGGTGCAATAATTGAGGGCGATGCTGGTACTGCAGAAACCAAAATCAACGCCCTTGAAAATTCCGGGGCTCATGTGGCTGACAGACCCTCAGAAATTGCAGACCTAATTTGGGGTCTCATTTAATTCCATAGCAAAATATTCATAGTAACTTAATCAATAGCTACTAATCAAGTGAATTCCTTGATAAATACCATTTAATACAGAATAGAAATCGGGCATTAAAGACATTTTAAATGAATTTAATTATTAAAATCAGTTTAAGTGAAGGATCATGGCAGACGAAAAAGAATTAATCAATAAAATTGCTGATGGTCAGGTGAAACTGCATCAGATTGAAAAGTTTACAGATGATGTTGATGAAGCTGTTACCATCCGTAGAAAGTTCGTTGAAAAAGTTAGTAACACCGAACTTAAGCATATATCCAACTACTCCCTATCAATGGAAGAAGCATTGAAACGGAATATTGAAAATCCAATTGGAACTGTTCAAATACCTGTTGGAATTGCTGGACCTCTTGCTATCCATGGAGAACATGCAGATGGAAATTACTACGTTCCCATTGCAACCTCTGAAGGAGCATTAATTGCATCTATAAACAGAGGATTTTCTGCCATTAGAGCAGGAGGAGGAGCTACTGCAAGAATTATTGATGATAAAATGACCAGGGCCCCTGTTATAAAAACTGCTTCAGTTTCTGAATCTCTTAAAATTAAAACCTGGATTCAAACCAACTTCAGTAAATTAAAAGAGGCTGCAGAGTCCACAACCAGACATGGAAAACTGGTTAAAATAGATCCTGTGGTGGTTGTTGGAAAATATGTTTATCCCCGGTTTGTTTACACTACTGGAGACAGTATGGGAATGAACATGGTTACCATAGCCACAGAAACTGCTCTCAACATGCTCATGGAAGAAACATCGGGCCATGTTATTTCACTGAGTGGAAATGTGGATGTGGATAAAAAACCAGCTGCAATGAACTTGATCGAGGGAAGGGGTAAAACCATCAGTGCTGAAATTTCATTACCCCGAGAAGTTGTAGCAAAAACTTTGAAAACCACACCTGAAGCAATTGTAGAAGTTAACACCGCTAAAAATTTTGTAGGATCTGCAATTTCAGGTAGTATGGGTTTTAACGCTCATTACGCCAATATGATTGGTGGTATTTTCTTGGCAACAGGACAGGATGAAGCTCACATTGTTGAAGGTAGTCTTGGAATAACTGTTGCAGAGGAAGATAATGGAAATCTTTACTTCTCAGTGACACTACCAGATGTTCCAGTCGCAACCTTTGGTGGTGGAACAAGACTTGAAACTGCCAGAGAATGTCTAGAAATTATGGGAGTCTACGGTAGTGGTGGTGTAGGTAAATTTGCTGAAATTGTGGCAGGAACAGTTTTAGCAGGGGAACTTTCGCTCATGGGTGCACTCTCAGCAGGTCATCTAGCAAGGGCACATAAAGATCTTGGAAGGGGCTAATTCAAAACTATTTATTCTAGGAAAATAATTGAGTATAAAAATTAGAATAATATTGTTGAAGTTAACAATTTTGGACCATCTAGAATAAGTTAAAAAAAAATAAGTTTTCATGGAATTTAGTTAAGGAGAATTTCTACTCATGTCAATACGGGAATTTATACAGGAATATCTTAAAATGAGCCGTTATGTTGCTTTAGGGACACTTGACGGAATTTTAGCAGTTATGGGTGTTACTCTTGCAGCTAGTGGAGTGGCCAGTGCAGGTGGTGTGCCAATTCCCAACTACGTAATAGGATTGACTGGTTTAAGTGGAGGAATAGCATTAGCTCTCTCCAATGCATTTGGTTCTTTTATTGGTGAGCGGGCAGAAGAAGCTCGTAATTTAAGAGAACTCGAACAAAAAATGGTTATTGGTGAAGGAGCTCTTGATGATACTGTTATTCATAAGCAGGCCAAAAAAAGGGTTTACATGAGCATGTTTGTCCATGGATTTTCGAGTTTTATTGGTTCATTCGTCCCAGTACTTCCTTTTATATTAATTGCAAGTAGGATGACTGCCATATTTACAACCATAGGACTCTGTTTCATTGCATTGGTGATCCTTGGAGTTTACCTTGGAAAGGTTTCAAGGGAAAGCCTGCTTAAAACCAGTGTTGAAATTGTGCTCATTGGTGTTTTAATTGGTGTTGTGAGCTTCGTGATCGGTGGAGGTCACGGAGGCTAAAACCATTTTTTTTAAACATTGAGTGTTTCATCTAAATTTCAAGGTTTACATTGTAAACCTTCTCAACATTTTCTACATGGATCCTGTAGGCCTCATCTTCGCTGAGCAGGCCTTGATCTATCATTTCTCTGGTGCGTCTTGGTACTGTTTTAGGACCTAATACTGCTCCAGGACGTGTTTTATCATCCAAGTAGTCTGTTTCCATTAAAATATTTTTTCCCTTTTTTAAACCAGTTTTTACGACATCCTTGGTAGCTATGAGGGAGGGAAGCAGTCCGTGATTTTCTTCTTCAAGCACGAAGGGTCCTGAAAAATGTTTTATAACCTTGTTTCTGGGAAGTCCAACTTTATCTGCCATTTCTGCAAATTCTAAGTATTGGTTTGGACCTGCAGATTCTGTGTGAAGCTGAACTGGACAACTTGCATCTTTGGCAAGTTCCATGGCATAAACTAACAACCTGTTTTGAGCATCGAGTTCTTCAGGGCTGACTTCATAGTGCGGCCTTCCAACTTCGCCGATTGCAATTGCTTCACCATCTAAAACCAGTTTCTGAGCTATTTCTAGGGCATTTCTTATTTTTTGTTCTGATTGGGAAACATCCATTCCGGCTTTTATAAGTCTTGAAAGTTCTGCTGGATGAACACCCACAACAGGAAATGCTTTAACATCTGTTCCAGTGTTGATTTCATTCACATATTTAATTACAAGTTCCATGGCTTCTTTGTAATCTGTTGTGTTTACTGTCCACGTTGGTTTGTTTGGTACTATCATGAAGGAACCTCCAGCCCTTGAAAATTTGTTTGCTGTTTCCAAGGGTCCTTCGCCGTTAATAGGATCAACGTGTATGTGATTGTCTGTTACAGGAATTTTATCCATACTAAAATCTCCTTACCATCTCATATTTCATCCAAATCAAGTTCGTTCATGAGGGCACCTTGGAATATTTCAACTGGAGGTTCTATCCCTGTCCAGATCTTAAATGCTTCCACACCCTGATATATGAGCATTTTTATGCCTGAAATTGATTTTGCCCCTGCTTTATCTGCTTCCTTCAATAAACCTGTTTTCAGTGGGTTGTAGACTATGTCGTTAACCACCATATCGGGATGCATCATTTCTGCAGTTACAACGGGTTTTTGATCAATGTTTGGATACATTCCCACAGGAGTTGTGTTTATTAGAATATTTGTATCTGAAAGCTCTTGGGTGAGATTTTCATCGAGTCCTGAGACACGAACTTCATGATCCAATTTTTCAACCAGATCAGTTTTGAGTTCAACTGCCTTTTCAACTGTTCTGTTAGCTATGACCAAATTATCCACACCACTTAAAAGAAGCTGAAAGGCTATTGCTCTTGAAGCTCCTCCCGCACCGAGTATAACTACTTTTTTATTTTTTACCAGTGTTTCCTCTTCAATGGCCATAACTGCCCCAATACCATCGGTATTATGGCCTACTGCACCATTTTTTCCGAATTCTATGGTGTTTACAGCACCTATGAGTCCTGCTGCAATATCCAAATAGTCAAGATAGTTTATTACCTCGGTTTTATGGGGTATTGTAACGTTGAATCCCTTGACTCCAAGTGATTGAGCTCCGAGTATTGCATCTTCAAGATGTTCTGCTTTGACTTGAAATGGTACGTAAATATTATCCATACCCAGTTCTTTAAAGGCTGCATTATGCATTCCTGGTGATAGTGAATGTTCAACAGGGTCACCTATAATTCCGAAAACATTTGTTTTTCCAGTAATCATTTAGATCTCCATATAAATTTTTTTTAGGATGTGACTTAAAATTCATTCACCTTCTACTCTGTTCTAACATCAATATAACAATTGAGAAATGAAAAATTATTTAGGATGGATACTTAAGTTAGAGTTCTATTCTGCAGAGTTTTACAATTAATAATGGGTTTTCGGTTCGTTGTTTAGTGATTTAGAAATTCTTTTATAAAGTGGACTTCATATATTTCTGTATAGGATTTGGTGACAGTTTAATTATTTAATGATTAATTGTTGGTAACTTATGTAAAAATGGATTGAGGTGTACAAATGCTTGCAAAACAGAGATTTGTTCTGGATACCACTGCTTTTACAGATACTCAACTTAGAGATGATTATGGTGAAGGTGATCTCTCAAAAACAGTTGATGCAATGCTTGATCTCATTGCAAAATCAAGAATTAAACTCAATATAAGCTGTCATA
>JAEZAV010000094.1 GCA_023430285.1 Methanobacteriota archaeon
GCATAAACACTGTACCTTATGATCTCATTTACAACTTGTATGAGAGTTGCTTCAGAATCAAATTTCTTTCCTGTTTTAGTGATGAAGATGGATGTCCATTTAACAATTCCAAGTGCTGCACCAATTATTATTAGGGTTACTACAACATCCCTCAGAAGTGGGTTGCTTAAGAGAGATTCAATCGTCATGCTGTTCAACCTCCAGCCTCATTAGATCTTCAGCAACAACAGAATCCTCAAAAACACTTAAAGCTTCCATTTCAAGGGTTTTAACATCCTTGTACCGGGTGCTTATATGGGTTAGAACCAAACTTTTCACACCTGCTTTTTTTGCAATGTCTGCAGCCATTTCAGCAGTTGAATGTCCTGTTTCAAATGCCTTTTCTTTGTGGCTGTTGTTGAAGGTTGATTCATGTATCAATATGTCCGCATCTTTAGAAAAGCCCACCATTTCTTCACATGCCAATGTATCACCCGAGTAAACCAACTTTCTACCGCTTCTTTTTTCTCCTAACACTTCTTCCGGTTTGATAATTTTGTTTCCTATCTTAACAGGAAGTCCGCTTTGCAATTTTCCATAGGCGGGTCCAGGTTTAATCCCAAGTTTCAGGGCTTTTTCTTTAATAAATTTAGGGGCTCTTTTTTCCTCGATACAGTAAGCATAATTTGTAACTGAGTGTTTCATAAGCTGGGCTGAAATTTTAAAATCATCCTCTTCTAAAACTGTGCCCTCTGTTATTTCATGAACAGCTATATTGAATGAAAGTGCGAAGTAACCCAGCTTCTTCATACTATTCAAAAGTTCATGAATACCTGGGGGTCCGTATATTTCCAGTGTGTCCGTTCTTCCCCGGAATGCCATTGATTGTATTAATCCTGGAATTCCCAGTATATGATCTCCATGGAAGTGTGTAACAAATATTCTATCGATCTTCATGGGACTCAGTCTGGCCCTGGTCATTTGTCGTTGTGTTCCTTCACCACAGTCAAATAGCATGATTTCTCCGAAGGCTTTCAAAGCTAGAGCTGAGTGGTTTCTGTTGTTGGTGGGTATTGCCGATGATGTTCCTAAAAATACTATTTCCATTTAATCAATCCTAAATAATTACAATCTATCTTAGTGGCAAACAGAGCCTGGATTATCATTAAATTATTGATCCATGTTATGTTACGGTTCTGCTACCCTCGAGTGAAGAATATTTATATCTTTTATTTTATAAAAGAAATACCTATAGAAGTACTGTATTTCGATAGAACATTATATTATTGAATTTTTTTGACTGGTGTGTAATTTTATGAAGTACGATTTAACTGAAATAATAGGAATGATCCATCAAGATGTGGGATTTGAAGATATCACATCAACAGCCCTGATAAAACCTGATACTATTATTAAGGCACGTATTATTAGTAGGGAAATAGGAATCGCTGCTGGAGTAGAACTTGCATGTGAAATTTTCGCTGAATTTTCAGTGGATGCAAAGGCTTTGGTTTCCGATGGTGAAAAAATAGATGAATCTGATGTTTTGTTGGAGATCGAGGGTGATGCAAGGACGATACTGGGCGTTGAGCGGACTGTACTGAATCTTCTAATGAGGATGTGCGGTATTGCAACCACAACCTTCAACCTTGTTTCAAAGGTACAAAAGATTGATCCTAACATAAGGGTTGCCGCAACCAGGAAAACCACCCCTGGACTGCAATTGTTTGAGAAAGAAGCAGTTAAATTGGGTGGTGGAGACAGCCATCGTTACAGATTGGATGACTGTGTTTTGATTAAAGATAATCACATAGCCATTGTGGGAAGTGTTGGGGAATCAGTTAAAATTGCAAGAAGCAAAGTAAGTTTCACTAAAAAAATTGAAATTGAAGTTGAAAATATGAGGGATGCATTGGAAGCTTCGATTGCAGGGGCGGATATTGTGATGTTGGACAACATGGATCCTGAAGAAGTGAAAAATGTGATTAAAGCCATTGAAAATCAGAATCTGAGGGACAATATCCTAATTGAAGTTTCTGGAGGCATAGGTCCAAATAATATTGAGAATTATGCAGTTATTGGGGTGGATATTATTTCTACGGGCTATCTGACACACTCTGTAACAGCACTGGATCTCAGTCTTGAAATTGTATAGATTTAGACTTGAAAAAAATAAGCCCTTTCAATATTTTTGAAGTTAGCTCCATTTATTTGCACAATATTTAGTTTTTAATGTAAAATTATGGGGGGAATAATTAATATTGTAAATAACTTTATATAGGGCGTTTAACAGATGATTAATTGATAATAGGAGGCACAGATCATGGATTTTAACGAAGATGAATTTAATGATGAAGAAGTGAATGAAACTACTGAAGAAGTTAACGAAGTTAACGAAGAAACAGAGGATATCGAAGATTCTGAAGAAAGTTTAGGGGACGAAGTAGTAACCGAAGAAGAGGGTGAAGACCTACCATTTGCCAAGGCAGAAGTTGTAAGGCTGATGAAGAAGAATCTTGACAAAGACAAGATGATAAGGGAACGTGTGAAGGTTGAAATGAACAAATTTTTAGGGGAAGTTCTCGAACGTGTTTGTGAACAGCTCAATGATTATCCTTACACAACCATAGAATATGAAATGCTCAAGGAATCGATATACCCTTACACCAACATCAAAAGAATTAATGAAGAAAAATTCAGGATTTTAAAACATTTAGACGCAATAAAAGCAGATTGTGATGCTTTAAGTTTGGATGTTAAAAAATCATTGAAGCTCAAAGATGTTGATGATGACGATAGTGAGATATTTTAATCTCATTATTAATTCCTTAAACAAACCATTTTTCCATAAGAATTAAGTTTTTTTTATAAAATAGATTTTAACAGTTATTATTGCAGTGTAATGGCTTTTTTACCAAATATGAAAAATAAATAAATTCAAAAAATATTTTAAAAATAGATTGTCCTGGTCCGTTGGAATAAACTAATATTATAAACAAGAATTCACTGGTCGATGGTAACAAAGCCAGTGTTTAAATTCTCAACTTCTTCTTGGGACAATTTTCTGTGTTTAGCATCATCATGAAGAATTACGCTGTGGCCGAAGGGATCTTCGATAATCAAGGTTGCTGATCCATCACCAGATTTAATATCCTCAATTTTGTCAATTATCTTAAGGGCATTTTCCTTTACCTCAGGTTCTTCTGCCCATTCAATGGCGGTTTCCACTGCAGATTCAAATCTGTTCAAAACACCTTCAACATTTGAAACGTATCCCTGTGATTTTGGTCCTGGCTCAACTTTAAGCCCCAATTCTGGTATGCTTAAGGTTGCTGTTTGAGATTTCACAACCCTAGCATTGATATTAGATTTACTTATCAAAAGGGAGTAACATACAGGTTCCTTCTGTTCTAGACAGATGGTATCTGAGTGTTTGTAACCACATTCCGAACAAATAATAGTTGATTCAAGAATTTCTCCAAAATAGGGTATTTCTTCGGTTTTACTGGTCATTTCTAGGGTATTTCTACCTTTACAAACAGGACAGTCTGTGTTTATGTTGTTCAATTAAAGATCTCCTTATCTAATCCAAATTCAAATATATAATCACTGTTCTTCTGATGTTTCTTCTTTTTTGTAGATCAATCCAGCATCATCCAGATCCTTGATCATGGCCTCGAGACTTTTCTTATCAGGTGCACAGATCTTGTGGCTGTGGACGTTACCTGATAAACTGTAGAGATTTTCAAGATCTTTTTTACGTTTAGGATTTTCATCCAACTTTTCGATGAACCTCTTGGCCTCAACTGGGTCAAACACGTTAACATTTCTCTTGAGTGGTTCACCAAACCCTGGAAGGAAGTAGGAAACATCAACCATTCTACCTCCGTATTTATCCAGTATGATGGAAGTCTCATCTTCAAGTTGGTCAACTGAGTGTTTGAAAAGCATTACTTTACAAATTCCGCGGATGAGCGTCAACATGCGTTTTAGTGTGTGATCAATGGTTTGATTATTGATAACGGGAATATTATGTTCAATTGCACTTTTAACTAGATAATCGTTGATCACACGATTTTCTTTGAAGTACTCAAGATGTTTTCCTCCCCTTTTAATCTTCATTGCCCTTTTAACAAACCGTTCCTTGTGAACTTCTTTGTCTGCAGTTAAAACGAAGAAATGGATGGACGCATCCTTTTGGAACTTCTCGATATCTATGAATCCTGGTACAAGGTGAACTCCCTCAATTACCACATCATCAAAATCATCAACAGCCCTTCTTATAACCCTTTCAATGGCGGGAATTACAAATGAGGCATGATCTTCGAAGCCAGCTTCAATTAATGAATCTGTATCTCCATCAAATCGCTCCTTATCCCTTAATGTTAAATATGCATCAAATGAAGATTTGTGTAGTGAAGGTGCATAGTCGGGACCTATTATTCCACGTACTATGGCTCTAATGAAATCTGTTTCAATTAAATGTTTGATTCCCAATTCCTTTGCTAATTCAGAGGCTATAGTAGATTTACCAATACCGGATGCACTTCCGATCAATATTACATAAGGTTTTCGCATTTGTTCATCCCCTCATTTACATGAGTAAAACGCCAAGGGATTTTATGTTAACATATCAATAACTCGCTCGGCACTTCTTCTCATTTCTATCCTGATCAATCCTAGATTTATTTCTATGTCTGTTATTACTACTAAAATTCCTTCTCCAGCATCAATCATCAAGGTTTTTCCCTTTTCCCCTTCGATCATTACTTGCTGCAGAGGGTCATGTTTCATTTCTTCAGCCGATCTTTCTGCTGTACCAAAAACTGCAGATGACATAGCTGCAACAAGTTCAGAGTCAATGTCTCCAGGAACTTCGCTTTCAATTATTAAACCGTCTTTTCCAACTACTAATGATCCGTTTACTCCGTTTATCCTTCCTAAATCCTTCAATATTCTTTCTATCATTTCTACCATACCAATGCCTCCACAATAGAATTGAGTATCTACCCAAAGTATATATCTTGGTTTAACATTTATTAAATAAATAGGTAATGTTAAGTTTCACAGTTATTCACCAAAAATTATAGGAGTGATCCAGTGTATTTTATAACTTCTCTTCAAGAAATCCAAGATCTCAACCCATTCATCATCATAGGATGTGGTGGAGGCGGAGAAAAATTTTCTAATTTTGAGGGAGTAGAAGCGGTAGGTTTCATAGATGATAACATCGAAAAACAGGGCCAGAAGTTTTGTGGCCACACAGTATCAGGAAATTTAAAGGAACTTTTGGAAACTACTGATGCCAATAGTGTTGCTATAATGCTCCCAATAGGGGCAGAAGGATCTGCTTTGAAGTACGCAGTAGAAGCAATAGACAGCGGTAAAAACGTTGTAACTTCTTTTAGATCCCTTCCACTTGCTCAAAATGAATCAATATTCAAATTTGCCGACTCCAAGGGAGTTGTGATTAAGGAAATTAGTCCAAGATTGGATGTAATACGCAAAATTTTCGGAACAGCACCTCCAATGTGCACAGAAGTGCTTCCAAAACTCAGCTACAAACATAAAACACCAGTTGTTTTTGTAGGGGGTACCTCACAGGAATGTGGAAAAAGAACCACAACCAGAATGTTGGGTCAAGCAGCTAAAGAAAAAGGTTTAAATGCTGTTGTTATTTCTACCGATGAAATGGGTTTTGAACAACCTGTAGATATGAATTTTAGGGCAGGAAGTCTTTCTGTAATGGATGTAGCATCTGCTGTTATTGGTTCCATCAAATATATGGAAGAACTTAAGCAGCCAGACATAATCTTTGTAGAAGGTCAATCCAGCATAACTGAGATGGGTAATCCACACCCAAGGGGTTTGTCTACAGCAATACTTATAGGGGCAATGCCTGATGCTACAGTTGTATGTCACAGGCCTAATCATCCATACAGGGAACCAAGGGGAATTGATTATGAGGTTCGTGCAATAGAAGCAGTTGAACCAACCAGCGTAGTTGGATTATCAGTAAATCTTAGAAATGTTAAAGATAAATCTGAACTTGCAAAGTTCGAAGAAAAGTATGGTTTACCTGCAGTGGATGTTAGAAATGGAGGAGCTTCAAGGTTACTGGATGTAATTATTGATTATATAGGGGACCTAAAGAAATGAAGGATATACTGGATACAATTAAAAAGAACATTGGGATAGATGATGAAAATGAGCATAAAGAGGAACAGGAAACCATAATTGTTCCTGAACATTCTTTGTACGAAATTATTCTCATGAAGGCCAAAAACCTTGATGACTTCGATTTTGCATTGAGCCAGATAACAGAGGAAAAAAATCCCATCATAATGGATATGAGCACTCTGGAAAGGGACAGTCCAGAAGAATTTAAATTAGCTGGTGAGAAATTAAAGGCATTCAGGGATAAAACTGGCGGTGAAGCCATACTTCTTTGTAAGAATGGTAAGAACATAATCATCATTACTCCTCCAGAGATCAAACTCATAAGGAAGTAAGAGTTACCAGTATCATTGAAGCATTGAGAGGACTTCAAACCCATTTTATATTTTATTATTTTAAATTTGTTTACGGGGGATATTAATGGATTTGCCAATAACCAGACCTTCAACAGTTAGCTATGCAGAGAATTGTGATTTTAAAGAAATGTTAAATGAATTAACATCGAAAAATCATAATGGATTCATACGTATTACTGAAGGCGATAATGAAGGTTTTATCCTTTTTAAAAATGGTAAAGAAATTGCCGCATCTTATGAAAGGTTTTCCAGAGCAGATGCAATAAAAAAGATTCAGGCTGCTGTGAATGAGGATTTGACATTGATAGAAATATTTGATGTTAGAGATTCTCAGATAGATTTCCTAATGGAAATAAACCAACCATATATTCTGGGTTCTGAAGCCTATAAAATTATAGACGAACTTAAAATGGTTGAAGCACCTAAACCTACGCCTATGGCAGTTCCCAAGCCAAAATTAGTATCAGAGGCTATTAAAGAGTCAGAAAAGCCAGAAGAAGTGCGGAATGAAACAGAATCAAACCTGATTAATGTATCTAAACCTGAAAAAGAGGAGGATTCTGATCCCAAAGCGACTGTCCACAGAATAGAAACAGTTAAATCTGATTCACCAACAAAACTTGAAACAGAAGACCTTCCATTAAACAACACCGAAACACTAGAAAACGAAACAGGTAACAAAACTCCCGAACCTTCTGAAACAATTCCAAAACCAGAATCTCAGGTCAATAAATCTTTAGAACCTGAAGATACTGATACTGAAATCAATTCAACAGAAGAAAATAATTCAACAGAATCGTCTCCAGAAAGTAGTCTTTCAGATGATGAATCCAAAGAAATATCAGTTGAAGAAAATGAAAATAATGAAATGCCTGAAATGGAATCCGAACCATTAGATCGTACAGAATTGTTAAAAAAGTATGGTATAAAGGATATTCAAGACGAAGATGTTGAAAACATATTAGAATCTTACAAAGGGGGTTCTGTCAGTGAGGAAGATATTGAAAAAATAGAACTCACACTGATGAACAAGATAAAAAAATCCATACTTGGAATTCCAAGAATAAAGGGTGCTGAGGTAATGGTTTTCCTAGAAAATTCCAGAGAATTAACTGGAAATGTTA
>JAEZAV010000181.1 GCA_023430285.1 Methanobacteriota archaeon
CCTGGTACTGTTTAAACAATGAATCTATATAATCTCGATCATGTAACTCTTCTAATAACATCTGTTCACCAACAAATTCTTGATATAGTTAGTGGTTTATATGATATAACGATGTTGATTTGATCTAATATTAATTTAGATGGATACAAATTTGATTAAATCACAATGAATAGAATAATTAGGGATTCTTTATGCCAGAGAGAGAACGATTTAAAGAAATATTTGATAAGTCCCCAATTGGAATTTTAATTTATGGATCAGATGGTAAATTGGTGGATGCAAACAGATCAGCACTGAAAATTGTTGGTTGTAATCTGGACACTGTGTTAGGAATGGATCTATTTTACAACCCAGAAATTCAGGAAAAACTAGCAGACCTAGATAAAACAGGCCCGATCAAGTTCCAAGGAAGATTAAAAGAACATGTTAAGGATGCAGAGCATACATGCCAAAATTCTTCATTGTACGTCCAATTTTATATTTCATCCCTTGAATCTGGATACTTGGTTGAAATTCAAGATATAACAGAAAAAAAAGAGGAAAAAGAAAAAATAATTGCCAATGAAAAAAAGTATCAAAGTTTTTTTGAAGATGATTTAACAGGAGATTTCATAGCTAAACCTGATGGAACGATTTTAGATTGTAATCCATCATTCATTGAAATATATGGATTTAAAAATCGTGAAATCGCGTTGAAATCAAATATGTCAAGATTTAACCCAGAAGATTGGATAAATTTAGTTGAAGATCTTACAGGGGATCATAAGATCAAGGGCCATCAAACTGTACATACACGATCTGACGGAACTGTGATCCATGTGGTAGCAAATATCGTTGGCATTTTCAACGATTCAAACAAACTCATGGAGATCAAGGGTTACGTCTTCGATGATACTGAAAGAAAAAAAGCTGAACAGTTCCTCAAGGAAAGTAAGGAGAAGTATCATAAGTTGTTTGATGAGGATTTAACTGGAGATTTTATCGCGACTCTCGATGGGAAAATATTGGAATGCAACCCTGCATTTGCTGATATATACGGTTTCTACGATAGGGATAAAGCAGCTAAGAGTAATATTTCAAAGTTTAATTCCTTTGACTGGCCATATATGGTCACCCGTTTGAAAAGAGAGAGAAAATTATTGGGATTTCAAAGTTGGCAGAGAAGATCTGATGGTATGAGAATTCATGTTATAGCCAATCTTGTAGGTATATTTAACGATGAAAATGAAATGATACAAGTAAAGGGGTACATGTTTGATGATACTGAAAGAAAAAAGGCTGAAGAAGAGGTTGAACGAAGTAAAAGTCAGATGACTGAAATATTAGGCAGTATACAAGATGGATTTGTTGCTTTAAGTCAATATTGGCATTTTACCTACGTTAATCATTGTGCAGAAGAATTTTTTAACTCTGATTATGATGATCTGATTGGTCAGAATTTATGGGAAACCTTCCCGGAGTTAGTAGGATCTGCCATTGAATCGGGATTCAAAAAAGCCAAGGATAACCATGAAATTCAGCATTTTGAATCCAGGGGATTGAAAGGTTCCGAAAAATTGTATGATTTCAGTGTTTATCCATCTTCTGATGGAATATCCGCCTATTGGAGAGAGATTAAACCAAAAGAAAAAAAATCAGATTAAACAATTCTTTTTTCAGTCTTGAAACCAAGTAGTTTGAATTGGGATCAACGATCTATTTTAAAAATAACTGGTTTCTATTTTTTTATAATTAAAAAAAAATAACTAATGTATTGATTTTTAAAATCAATACAAAATTTTACTATTTTTATCCTAGGAATGGTTTTGCGATGGTCAGCATTATTACTACAGTTGCTATAATGCCTATTACTACCATTGGTATTCCAGCTTTGAGTATTTCCTTGATCTTCACATATCCTGTACCGTAGGCCATTGCAACGGTAGGGTCTGCCATTGGGAACATGAACGAAAGCGAACATGCAATAGCAACAGGAACTGCGTAGATACCAACAGGCTGGCCCTGAGCAGCTGCTAAAGTAACTGATAGTGGCACTAAAATAGCTGCAAGTGCTATGTTTGACATGACTTGGGTGAATATTACGCCTATGATCATGAGAAGCAGCATGATAGACACTGTTGAAACGTTGCTACCCATCATTGATACAAGATCATTGATAAGCCAGGCTGCAGCGCCAGTATTTAGTAGTGCTGCTCCAAGGGAAAGTGCACCTCCAAAGAAGATGATTAATCCCCAATCAACATTTTCTTGGGCATCCTTCCAATCAACAACACCTGTTATGAAGTACAGTGCTGCACCGATCAACGCAACTGAGTAACTGTCTAATCCGGTGATGCCTGTTGTGACCCATAGACCGATGGTGAAGAACAGGATAACTGCTGTTATTTTCTCAGTTCTACTGATGGAACCCATTGCACTCAAAGTTTTGTTAAGTGTTTCGCGTCCACCAACAATTCCTTTGACTTCTGGTGGGAATATCCAGCTCAACAATTTCCAAGTTACAAAGAGCATAAAAATGGCTAATGGGAAACCAAATACCATCCAGTTAGCAAAGGGTAAATGGGTGTATGCTGCGGCCATCAGGTTGGGAGCAGTACCTATTTCTGTACCAAATCCGCCTGCAAGAGAACCGTATGAAGCACCCAAGACCATTGCTTTGGCAAAGTTACTGTTGCCCTTTTCAGCATCATTAACACCGAACAACGGAACAATTTCCTTAATAATAGGAAGCAACATTGCAAAAGCAACCACATTTTCGATCCAAGCAGATAGTATACCTGTTGAAAATACAGCTGCAAAAATACTCATACTTGGAGTTGTACCCACCTTTTTCAGCAGGAAATAAGTAAATCTCTTAGCAAGCCCACTTTTACGAATAGCTTCTGCGAGTATAAACCCTCCAATCATCAAGAAGATGATGGGATTGGCAAAACCAATAACAGCATTATTAAAACTCTCAATACCTAAAATTGGCTGTAAAAACAGCAATATCAAAGAAGTAACAGCCAAATGCTGAGCTTCACTAGCCCACATTATTACAGCGAAAACCAAAAGTCCAATAGCTGCGTGGCCAGAATAACTTAAACCATTACCT
>JAEZAV010000121.1 GCA_023430285.1 Methanobacteriota archaeon
CTTCCATTAGGCTTATGCATGTTTCTTGAAGTTTTTCATGGTTCACACTCATGGCTTCTTTGAACAACTTTTCTTTGGTTTCAAATTTTCTGAAGAGTGTTATTTCTGAAAAACCAGATTGATTTGCGATGCTACGTGTTGTTGCTGAATTATAGCCTTCTTTTGCAAAAATTTTTAGTGCAGCATCCAGAATTTTTCTTTTGGTTTCATCCGACATTTTAACCAACTAAATTGAATTAATCAACTATTTGACCATGCAGTATATCATTTCAATGAAATTTTCAACCACGGACTCTGCTGACTTTCCAAACGAAGCTTTTCTGTTGTGGTAATTTTCAAGGTTTAGAATGTACACGAATGAAATAATGGAAATTCCTAAAGTAGCATAATCAATTTCAGGATTTTTAATATGTTGTTTCAGATAATTTCCTGCAGCATTAGTTTGTTCACCCATCATCTTTTCCATGGACTTATTTTCTTCATTTAAGGATATGTAAAACACTTCAAAGTTGTTCATCATCACTTGCTGTGTTTTTATCACGAAATTGGCAATGAAATCCCTAACATTATCATATTCAGTACCATTAAATACGTTTTTATTGAAATCATCCAACATCAATTTAACTTTTTGATTCAAAACCATTTCATAAAGATTTTTTTTGGTACCAAACTTT
Source organism: Methanobacteriota archaeon (assembly GCA_023430285.1). Lineage (GTDB taxonomy): Archaea > Methanobacteriota > Methanobacteria > Methanobacteriales > Methanobacteriaceae > Methanobacterium_B. The sequence continues at coordinate 675 of JAEZAV010000121.1, forward strand.
CTAAATAAGGTCATCTCTGTAAAACCTGATTTTTCTGCAATGGATTTGGTAGTTGATGATTTAAATCCGTTCTTTGCGAATATTTCGAGAGCAGCATCCATAATTTTCTGTTCAGTCTTGTTCGTCATAAAGATCATCTATTTTATTACTAGTCAATTTAACACATTTGAATTCATATTTATTAATAAACTAATCCCTTAACAATTAATTAGAAGCGAATTGTAACCTAACTGTGAACTTATATAATAAATATATACTAACTTGTTTTAAAAGGTTGCTCACATTTTCGCAATATTTTTATATGAAATCATGGATCTTTCATCATTAATTGGATACCTGTTCTTTAGAAAAATAAAAAAATGTAATAAACATGAGATAAATCAAAGAAATATTGCCAATCATAATCTCATGAAGGTGTGGGCTAAGCTGGGGGCAGTGGGAGATAGAAAGATTTTAGGTAAAAAAGTGGGATCATCAGGGACGATTGAAGAACCTCTGATTCAAAGGAGGGACTTGGTCAATAAACTCTCCAATGCAATAGATGTCATCATCATTCTTTGGATGCTTGCAGACATCATCCTTTTAACTCTAACTTACTTCATCAATCTAAGCAGCATATACTCGTTTATAGTTGTCTTTGACACTGGTCTATGTGCTGTTTTAATTGTTGAATTTAGTTACAATTTTTACAAAAAGGAAAATAAATTAGCTTACCTGCGTGAGGATTGGAAGGGTGTTATCGTTGATATACTGGCCATGTTCCCATACGAACTCATAACTTTTGGTTCGTACGGGTTTATAAGATTATTAAGGTTAGTTAGGATATTTGCACTCTTTGGAAAGGGAAGAAGGAACATATTCAAATTTGTCGAGAAAACCCATTTAAATTACATCCTTTTCACACTGATACTCATAGTTGCAGCGTCTACGATAGCGGTTTTGGTTTTGGAAAGTAGCCCAACAGATGAGATAAACACGCCTTTAGATGCTCTTTGGTATGTTGTATCTACAGTTACAACTGTAGGATACGGTGACATAGTTCCTGTATCACCAGGTGGAAAGGTCCTGGGCATCATTCTGATGATAATTGGGGTTGGGTTTTTCAGTCTTTTAACAGCTACACTATCATCCTACTTCATGAGGGATATGGAATCTGAAGAAAAAGAACTGAAAGAACAGGTTGAAAGTCTTGAAAATTCTATAAATGAAATGAAATCAGAAATTGCAGAGTTTAAAGAACTTTTAAAAAAAAATAAGTGATGGATAATCTCAGTAGTATCCATCATCCGAACCATCGTAGCTGTTATCAGATGAGTAATCATCGTCATAGTAGTTGTAGTCATCGTTGCTTGAATCATCGTAGTTGTCATTTGAATCGTCGTAGTTGTCATCGTAGTTGTAGTTTGAATCGTCGTAGTTGTTGTCGTAATAGTAGTTTGAATTATCGTTGTTGTTTTGATTGTTGTACTGATCTGAGGTAGTTGTTGTTGTGTTTGTTGGTAAGCTCAGTTCCCTGTAAATAACTGCCCCTGTTTTTGCATTTAATATTATACCACCAACTATCTGTCCATTGTAGTAGTAATTGCAAATATAAATGGCTTGGCCTGCCTGATTCTTCATAAGAACAGGATCACTCACACTAACCCCTTTAGAGGCCTTGGACTTGGCAATGGACTTTGCCTTGTCGAAACTTATGTACTCAGAACTGTATGGTATGGCAGTACCATTTTGCATGGTCTGATTTATGGTGGTGATGTTTGCACTGTTGTTTGCAGCAGCTTTAGGTGCTGAAATGTACATGTATCCAAATGCAAAACTCAACGTCCCTGCCAATATGATTATAACAATTATCAGCAGAGTATTCCTTTTCATATTCATGTAAATCCCCCCAAATTTTCTCATTTTTTACAAATAAGTTTTATCCAAATAATATCCCTAAAACCCTAAAAATTTATAAATATCCTCTGATAACTTCTTAAACTCCCATAAACCATGAAACATATCACAATTCACCCTAAAGTTTAAGCCCATCTACAGCCACTAAAAATTCATTGGCATGATTGAATTTATCAGCCTCAGAATCGTTGTGAAAGGTTTCGTACACCAGTGCAGGTATTCCTGCGTTTATCAGAGGTTCTGTTACGTATACTGTGCTGGTTGGATTGGGTGGAACGTAGTATGAGAGCCAAGGCAACTCACTGGATAAATTTTTTCCAATGGATTCTGAACTGCTCCCTGCTACAGGTGCAAAAATGAACCTGTTTTTGTCCCAGTTTCCAACATTTGAATGAACATCGATGGTCAGGTTATACTTTTGATTGATTATATCTGGCACTGCAAATTTATTTGCAAGGAGCTGACCATTCATCCTACCTTTTTGATAATCATTGGGATCCTGGGTAACATTAACCTTGTAAATGGTGTAACTGTACTTTAAGGAGTTAGAATTCTGTTTGATGGCATTTAACATGGCATTGTGTGCATCAGATTCCTGTGGATGTACTCCCACTATTATGGCTATTTGTGTATTTGATTCCCTGTTACCATAGGGTCCTTCCTTGACAACTGTTCCGTAACTCATGTTTCCAAGGTTTTGTGTTGAAAACCCGGTGTACTTCTGTTCGTTACTTGTTGGTGTGAGGTAGTAAGCTGTGCAAAGGGTGATTGTGAAGATTATTATGAGGCCCAGCACAATCAGTGCTTTAGTTTTAGTGTTCATCCATGATCCCTTATGGTAATGATACAGATGGTGGAAGCTGTCCAGTGGCTTTGATTTCTGAGAGTACCTTTGCAAACATGTTGAGTGCGGTGTCTGGTGAGAGATCTGGTTGGCCTGGATTTGTTATGCCCACGTAGTTAGGAGCGTTTTTGTAGTTATCCATCCAAGTAACTGTTCTTGAAGCAATATCCACGTAGTCTGATTTTATGATGGTTGCGGATGTAACAGTTCCTGCAGGATTAGCTGCACTGCCATAGGAAGTTATTGGTATGTTGCCTGTTTGGCCTGAATTTAACATAACAACTGCCTTGGCAAGTATGTAAAGGCACTGGTTCTTATCCAAAGTTACTCCGTTGTAGGTAACGCTCGAAATTGTACCGTTGTTTTTCATGATCTGGTAACCCAAGTTGGGTGCTTCAGACAGTGGAAAACCATCAGCCTTTGAAACAGGGGTGCTGCTTGAATTTGTGTTTGATCCATTAACTGCTACTGCTGGTGTTTGCTGATTATTTTTTATGAGGTAACCTGCTGTGATTCCCACACCAACAATCAGCACAATACAGACTGCAATTAAAATCTTTGTAGTGTTGCTGAAACCTGTTTCAGTCTTTTCAACATCATTATTTCCATTGGAAAAACCATTAATCTTTTTTCCACAATTTTCACAGTAAGATGCATTTAAATCGTTATCATGACTGCAATATTTACATTTAACCAATTTTCAACCCCCCAGTTGATCTTGGAATTAATTTGAAGCTAAAAGAGAACAAAAACGTTATTTTGATAAATATTAGAAGGTTTTCATCTCCAAATTCTATTAAAACATGAAATATTAATCACAATGTAAAGGAGATTCCAAAATTATTGATGTTCCAGTGGGATCAATCCATAATATTCTATCTTTGAGAGATAATTAAAGGAATCAAATCAATTGCTAAAGGAAAATGAGTATTTCACAACAGCTTCCCTTGGTACGTTTTGATTATTCAATCAAGGAATTTAAACGATTTTTATTGATTATCATTTAGACTCTTTCATAATTATCATTAAATATTCAATGTTTTTAATATGTATTCTATATTTTTCATTTAATATAATTTGTCTTTTTTTTACTTTCTGACGACTTTCTTAATCGTGTGTTAAATTTATATATTCTTCTCCACATATTGAACTCTACATTTAAGGAGGATTCTAAAATTGTCGCCAAAAAATAGATGGGATGAAGTTGAATCAATGCTGACTTTAATATTGAATGAAAAGGAAGCAATGAAACTTGTTGATGCCATTAAAGAATCTATAAAGTATGACATGGAAAGAACCATAGATAGGTTCGCAAGTAAAAACAAGTTAACAGAGTAGTTAACTAAACACATTTTTCTTTTCTACTTTAACTTTTTCTAAATTACTCTACAAAATTTAAGTCTTTGAAGTGTTTTTATATGGATTTTGGTTGATTATTTTCCCTTTTCATTTCTCCAGTAGACCATTTAAATTCTCTGCAAATCGTCAGCTTTCATTTTTTTATATTTTTATGGATAACTATATATACTGACTAATCAGTCTATATTGTGTAAACAATTGATCACATTAAAAAAATAAAGTAGGGTGTTAATTTGAATGAGAAAAAGCAACTATTACTTAATGCAGCACTCAAACTCTTTGTTGAAAAGGGTTTTCATGGAACTTCAACATCAGAGATAGCAAAAACAGCAGGGGTTGCAACAGG
>JAEZAV010000153.1 GCA_023430285.1 Methanobacteriota archaeon
TGCTGCGTTCGTATAGAAAACAGAGTTGGTCACAGTTAAAATTCCACTGTTTGATATCGCCCCTCCAGAAGTTGTTGAGGATCCCAATACATTATTTCCAGAGAAATTGGTGGATTTGATTGTGCAAGTGGATTTAACAGAGTTAAATACAGCACCGCCCATGAATTTTGCTAAGTTTTGGGTGAAATTGGAATTTGAAATGATTATATTTCCATTTTCATTGTAAATAGCTCCCCCACCATAGGAACTGCTGTTACCAACATTGGAATCGAATGTGCAGCCTGTGATGCTTAATGTACCTTCGTTCCAAACAGCTCCACCACTACTTGCAGTGTTCTTTGAGAGGTAAGTGTTGGTGAGTGTTAGTTTCCCAGAATTTTTAATAGCACCTCCAAAGTCTGAATTACCATTTATCAGTCGAATATCCACAATTTCTACTGTGCTACCCTTTGGAATTATAAATATTTGGCCCTTTTTATCCCCGTCAATAATGGTGCCTGTTTTACTCTGGCCCTTGATGGTTATTTCATTATTTATAGTAATTCCAGTTTCATGGTAGGTTCCGATCAAAACGAACACCATACCACTCTGCAGTGACTTGGTGGCATTTTTTATGGTTGCTTTTGGCCCGCTTTTACTTGTGCTGTTGTAGGTTGCACTTTGACCATTCCAACTGTCGTTACCATGTGGGCTGACGTAGATGGTTGATGATAATGCTGCACTGGAGGTGTCTACCCCCAAACTGAAAATTAATCCCAGTCCCATGAGGAACATGCCTATAAAAATTAATCTCTTCTTATGTTGGATAACTATTCCATTCCCCCCTTTTTATAACAATCTTTATTGGAAACTTTTTATGTAATGGGTATGTAACTAGGCAACTTAAATAAAATTTGGTGAAACCCATGTATTTTTCGTAGTTTATTTGGGATAACCAAGGGGATGGGTAAAAAAAATAGTAGTTTTTAGACAATCATTTTGATTGTGTAGAGTTACAAACTTTTAAAGTTGTTTTTGAAATTCTGCAAGTAACATCAGAAGGTTGAATCCTTTGTTGGTTATCATGTAGTCGCCACGTTCGTGTCTTTGAATGATTAAATCATTGTCTTGTAATTTCTGAATGTGAAACAGAAGGTTTCCTCCCCGAAGGCCTGTGAGTTCAGAAAGGGCGCTGAATGACTGGGCTTTGCTTGACATTTCCTTTAATATCTGGAGTCTTTGTTTGTTTGAGATGGGATCTAAAACTTCTTTGACCAGTTTTTTTTCTTGTATAGAGGAAATCCTAGGCTTCTCATCCTGAGCACTGGTGCTGTTGTAGATATCGTTTGATCGAATTAGGTTTAACTGTTGATTGAATAAAGTTTGAACCTCACTAAAACAGGTTTCACACTTACTGTAGGGAGCTTTATCTTTTATCCTTGTCAGCTCATCCTTTTTTTCTTTGATGGATGTTTCTGTTACATTGTTGTTCTTTAGAAGTTCTGTGTTGCCATTTAAAAAGTCTGTGAAAACTTCTTTACATGTTGGCTTCATTTCACAGACTTCCATGTTGTTATCCAATCTGGTTTGGGCATCATCCTTCAGATATGTTATGATGGAACGTGTAAAATCTTTTCTGAGGTTGTTTAACATGAGCTCTAAATAATCTTGGTTAGATTTTTCCATCAATCGTTTAATATCTTGATGTATCTTATCCAACTTCTCATTTACGTTATTTGTATTTAAAACTTCATATTCATCCACATTTACCATGAGATCATCTATGGGTTTCTAAATAAATAAAGGTTTGTTTCTTAACCAAAACAGTCATGGAAGTACATTGAACTGTACAAGGTATATTTTTATGACGGTTTAGTATATATTAATATTGGGACATAAATGGGGAGTGAAGTTAAAAAAAATTAATGGAAGGTGTTTTAGTGGTAATGAAACAAGAAATGATGGATAACATAACAAAGAACAACCTAGTATTTTTGGCAACTGCAGCAGCAGACGGAACCCCAAATGTTGTTCCCATAGGATTGGCAAAGCCATTGGATAACAAAACAGTTTTACTGGTTGCTAACTTCATGAAAAAAACCATTCAAAATCTCAAAAACAACCCCAAGGCATCAATAATTGTTGGAAACGTGTCTGAATGCCCATACCAGTTTAAGGGAACTGTGAAGATCGAAGAATCCGGTAAAAATTATGATGACGCAGTGGAATGGGCCAAAAGTGTCATGGCACAATTAAACCCATTTGCAGCAGTAATACTTGAGGTTGAAGAGGTTTACTCCGTGCAACCAGGTCCAGATGCAGGTAAATTAGTGGATTAAAAAAAATAATAAATAACAGGGGATGAAACATTGAAAGTTTTAACCACCGATGGAATGGGCAACGATGAGACAGTAGAAATCGACGCCGAAGAAATAACTGGAAAAGAACTCCTAGAAACATTAAAAATATCTGCCTTTGAAGCAGTTATAGAGAAAAATAATGTGATTGTAAGGGAAAGTGATGTTTTAAAAAGCAGCGACAAGATCAAGGTACTCAACATGATACATGGAGGATAAAAAACCGCCATTTTCCCTAACTTCCATGTAAACCTACTAAATTCAAGTCAAACCAAACCATGATCAAAGCTTGCTTTCTTTTTTTTACATCCTTTTTTTGTACTCCAGTTCCCTGAATTTTATAATGAACTTCGTTCCGCACCTTTTATCCAGTTCAATTGTACCATCCACCTGGTCAACTAAATTGTTTACAAGTTCCAATCCCAATGAATCTGTTCTTGTAAACTCTAGATCTTCAGGGAGCCCCACACCATCGTCACCAACAACGAGAATATAACCCTCATCATGGTATCGTAATGAAACCGTTATTTTTCCGGATTTACCGTCTGGAAATGCGTATTTCAAACTGTTAGACACGAGTTCGCTGATAATTAGTCCACATGGAATTGAAGTTTCAATGTTGAGTTCTATGTCATCGTATTCCACATGGGGAACAATTTGGCCCTTGGGCACTGCGTAGGAGTAAAGAAGATCTTTAACTAATTTCTCTATGTACTCACCAATTTCCACGTGCATGAAATCATGGGATTGGTAAAGTTTTTCATGTATCATGGACATGGACGTGACCCTATTTTGACTCTCCTTTAAAACATCCAATGCAACTTCATCACCACCAACGTACTTGGTCTGCAGGTTTAAAAGACTTGATATTATCTGCATATTATTTTTCACACGGTGGTGAATTTCTTGAAGCAGAACTTCCTTCTCTTTAAGGGATGCTTTGATCTTAGCTTCTGATCTCTTTCTCTCGCTAATATCTTCGCTCACAGTCACAAACATGTCATTTGAAAGGTAAAACACTGAAATATCAAAATATTTATCCAAAAGTTCGAAGTAGGTTTCAAACCTTGTTGGCTCCCCTGTTTCAATAACCTTGGAATAAATTTCAAAGTAGGGAGGTTTTTCTAACTTAGAAAGTTCTAAAACATTTTTACCAACACATTGTTCCCTAGAAAGTCCTGTTATTTCTTCAAATGCGGGATTAACATCAATTATCTCATAGTCTGATGGAATATTTTCCTTTGAGTAAATTAGTTTGTTTATTGAAACAGCTTCGTTCATGGAGGAGTAGAGGGCTCTGTAACGTTTTTCACTTTCTTTAAGCTGGACTTCAGATATTTTTTTGGCTGTGATATCCATGAACATTCCTGAGATCATCCCATTTTTTAAAACAGCCCCTAAAATCAACTTCAAAGTGTTACCTTCCAGATCCACTGCATCTAATTCGTAATCGTTCAAAGTTCCATCTTCAAATAGTTGTTCGATTAGAAGGGATCTGTCTTCAACGTTTTTGTAGAGGCTTGTGACATTGTTCTTTTTTAAATCCGCAGCGTCGCTGTAGCCAAACATGTTTGCCATGGCGTTGTTTGCAAAAAGAATATCTCCATTGAGGTTTGATGTGAAAACAGGAACCATGGGATTTTCCAGAAGTTCATGGTGCAGTTTTTTATATCCTGGACATTCGTCATTTGCTCCATTTCTATCTATGGTTAAATGCATAACCCTTGATAAGTTGCCTGCCTCATCAAAGATAGGGGTGCAGGCAATCATACAGTAACCATCAACTGTTTCCATCATTTTTTCAACTGTTTCTCTGGTTTCTCCATCCAGGATCATTTGCATTGGACAATCATTCAGGGCTTTCCCACATTCTTCTCCGTGTACAAGTTTGAAACATTTAGAACCCTTGATATCGGCTTCATTCATTCCAACCCTATTTTGAAAGGTTTTGTTCGCTGCAACTATTTCATTCGATACATTTAATATGAATGTGGGATGGTTAATTCCCTCGAGTATAGCTCTAGAATTGATGGTGTCCATAAAATATTTCAACTCCATGTTCTGATGATCGTAAAACTTTTCTTTGAATCCTCTAAGTTTTCTCAATGTTTTTAATAATAATTTTTCAAACCACGATACAATTTGACACTGCACCATTTTTCAGATTAAGTGTTTTAAGATTCATATTTCAGTTTTTGCAAAGGATTAATAGGGATTTATAATATTAACTGGAAATATGGACTTTCAAATTGAAATGTGATTTTATACTGATTTAATATGGATAGGGTTGAGTTTAATTTATAATTATAGGTTCTGTTATTCTGAAATATTTAAAAAAAAGTTTGAGGAAATAATGGTTCATTCCCTGTAGAATTTAAGTTCCATGTTTCCATCATTGATTTCAACGTAGCTATTTTGATAATCCTTATTTTTCAGTTCATCTGTCCAGGAACCTGAATTTACCACACTTTTGCTTTGGTTTATAAATGGGCCGTGGGTATGTCCGAACACCAACCTTTCATGGGGTTTTATACCAAAAAGATAACATTTTCCAGTTGAGATTGCCATTTTATATATTTTCAATGATTCTTCACTGGTTTCAAACCTTTTTCTCGGATCCCTTTCGAGCCTTTCTTTAATGTCGCTTCCCTGGATAATATCCCATATTTGGCCTGCAACTCCGCCTATAAAATCCTCGCTGAAGCACATTTTTTCGCTGAAATCTTCGTACATGTCGATTGTAAAAGGTTCGAGCTGAACAGCTTCAAATTCATAGCCGTGTGTGAAATAGAATTTTTTACCACAGTCTTCCAGCCTCAAATTTTTCTTAACTTCAAATGGAAAGTTGTCACCATACCTCTCTTTGAGTTTCAGCATGTAGTAATCATGATTTCCAATGATGTAATGAATCTGTTTGGCTTCAAGATCTAACAGTTTGTCCAAGATTTTTTCATTTTCAAGCACAATGTCAGGGTTATTCTTTCTCCAAAAATCAAAAAAATCACCTAGAAGTATTAAATGATCTAATTTGGTGTTGTAATCATCTAAAAAATTGTAGAATGCATCTTTGTTGCTCTTTTCGTATCCCAAATGCAAATCCGAAATTACAAGCATCATACTGTACCACCCCTAAAGTTTTTAAAGATTCCATATGTGCATTTTTCACCCGAATAACCAAGTTTAGAGTAAAATGGCATATTCCTAATTTTTTTTAACCCTTCCCATATCTTTTTGTTCATTCTACAATAAATTTTTTTAAATTAGCTTTGTGTTCAATAATTATATTTGATTTTAAAATCATATAATTATCAGAGTGAGTTGTTATTAGAATAATTCATTCCTTGATTCAGGTTTTTTGGGTAATGCTTGGAAGTTATATTCTTATTTAAAAATTTGAGGATGATAAGATGGGTGAAACAGAAATTGTGATTGAACCAGGTAAACAGGAAATTTTAATCAAACACATTGCAGATGCTCCACGTGAATTGGTGTTTAAGGCTTTCACTGACCCAGAGATCTATGCAAAATGGGTCGGACCTGTGGGCATGAAAACTGAACTACTACTATTTGAACCTGAAACTGGAGGATCATGGAAATACATCCAAAGGGATGAAGCTGGTAACGAATATGGTTTTCATGGTGTAAACCATGAGGTTGAACCAAATGAAAGAATTATAGGAACCTTTGAATTTGATGGTTTACCTGAAAAGGGCCACGTAATTCTTGAAACAGTGAAATTCGTGGAGTTAGAACCAAATAAAACCGAAATTCAAGAGCAATCAGTTTTCCAATCCGTAGAAGACAGGGATGGAATGATTGCAAGCGATATGGAAGAAGGTGTAAGGGAATCCTACATCCAGCTCGATGAATTATTAAAATCCATGCAAGACTAAAAAAAATAATGTTTGGGAGGGTTGCAAAACCCTATACTTCTTTTTATTCTTCTTTGTAGGCTTGTTTTAGCTCTTCAATGTTTATTTTAACCATTTTTAACATGGCTTCAGTCACATTTTTAACCCTTTGGGGGTTTGAATCAGACAGGTATTCCACCATTATTTTTGGCACCACTTGCCACGAGAGTCCATATTTATCTTTAAGCCAACCACAAACTTGTTCTTCTCCTTCAGTTGTCAGTTTTTCCCAGTAGTAGTCGATTTCATCCTGAGATTCGCAGTTTATAACCAATGAAACTGCTTGATTAAATTCAATGTCAGTTACTCCGTTTAGAGCTGTAAATTCCATGCCATCAAGTTCAAATTGAACTGTCATAACACTGCCCGAGGGTCCAGGCCCAGCTTCACTGTATCGAACCACCTTTTTTATACTGGAATTTTTGAAGATGGACACGTAAAACTTGGCAGCTTCACATGCATTTTCACCGAACCATAAAAAGGGCGTGATCCTTTGAATTATTTCAGCCATAAATTAAACCTCCAACTTAAGTTGTACAAGATTAATCCTAAACTAAAAATTTTTTAAGTATCTACAGATAGGTTATGTTATTTTGAAAATTTATAATTTGGGTCATCCTCCATACTACTTACTTTTTAAAATCATTTGTTCCAAGGAGTCCTGCTTATTTGATGTTGAGGATTCATTTTTTTTTGTTTCAATGAAAATGTTTAAATAACAAAAAATACTATGTTAAAATTAACATAGGTTAAAATTAACATATAATTTCCATGGTTGACTAATTGGACGAGAAAAAATGGCTAATTCAGAACTAATTGTGCTTGGTTTGATTTATTTTAAGCCGACTCACGGCTACATAATCAAGAAAAATGTAAAGCATTACTTTGGAAATCCTCATTACACCTTGAACAACAACGTACTTTACAACACACTCAAAAAACTTGAAGGAAATGGATATATCACAGGTGAACTAGTTACAATGGAGAAAATCAACAAAAAAGTGTACACCATAACAGAAGAAGGTGAGAAACACTTGATGGAACTTGTAGCAAAACCTGCAGAACCTGGCATCGATGAATTTGATTTCAAGGTCAAGGCCGTGTTCTTCGATCTGATACCTCAAGAATCCAGAATAGCCGCAGTCAAACCTTTGTACGAATCTAAACTCGAAATGTTAAGGGAAGCAACGGAAAAAAAGGAGGAATATGGTTCATACATGCCAGTAATTGCAAAAAAAGTGTTGGATTATGGTATCATCGAACTTAAAAATTCTGTTGACTTTTTGGAAAAACTCATGGAATAGGGAGGAAATTAAAAATGATAAATTGGAACATGATCATGGTGGGAATAGCTTTGGTGGCAGTAGGAACATTTTTCTCGCTATTTGGCACAGTAGGAAGCATAATTGGATTTATAATAGCAATATCTGTTGTAATTTGGTTCATACAAGAAACAAGGGCCAATAAGCACGCCAGAATGTCGAGGTACAGCTAATTTTAACTAATTTCCATTTCTATTTTTTTTAGGTTTGAGATTTGAAATTGAATTTTTCGTATTTTTTTTGATGGTTCGTTGGGTAAGTTTTACAACTCTTGCATAGGGCAAGTATTTATAACAGTTCACACATACTTGCATAAGACAATAGTTGTACTATGCAATTGTTGATAATTTTTAGGAGAATAAAAATATGAAACTAATCCCTCAAATACGGACAAATAATACTCAAAAAAAGATGGAGGTTAAGTAAATGCAATACAAATGGATGGCATTACTAGTGGTGCTTATATCATCCCTCATGGGCATGATAAACATAAGTATAGTTCTAATATCCCTTCCCGCAATTTTTAATGGGATACATGTAGATCCCCTAAACTCGTTCCAGTACCTTCTATGGATACTCATGGGTTACAGTCTTGTCACAGCAACCCTCCTGTTAAGCTTTGGAAGATTATCTGATATGTTTGGACGAATAAAGATGTTCAGGCTGGGCCTCATCATATTCACCCTAGGATCCATACTACTCTACCTCACACCTTCCACAGGAGATGCAGGGGCCATGGAAATAATCCTATTTAGAATATTTCAAGCTGTAGGGACAGCTTTATTCATGGCTAACAGTGCAGCCATTGTTGCAGATGCTTTCCCAAGAAATGAACTTGGAAAGGCCATAGGCATCAACATGGTGGCAATAATGGCTGGCCAGTTCCTAGGACTCATACTGGGAGGTGTCCTCGCAACCATAGACTGGAGGTACATATTCCTCTTGAGTGTACCATTCGGATTGATTGCAACAGTTTTATCCATTAAACTTAAGGAAATATCCATAAAAGATGTTAAAACCAAACTCGATATCTGGGGTAACCTGGCATTCATGGGAGGTATCACGCTACTTTTAGTGGGAGTTACCTACGGATTAATGCCCTACAAAACTGATCTCATGGGATGGCACAATCCTTGGGTTGTACTATCAATGATAGGTGGAGCAGTACTACTTGCACTCTTTCCACTCATTGAAAAAAGGGTTGAATCTCCAATGTTCAGAATGGATCTCTTTAAAAACAGGATGTTCACCTACGCAAACACTGCAGGATTTTTAGCATCCATAAACAGAGGAGCAGTAATGTTCGTGTTGATATTGCTCTTACAAGGAGTATGGCTTCCACTTCATGGTTACAGTTATGAATCAACACCATTTTGGGCTGGAATTTACATGATACCATTAACACTGGGAATATTCATAATGGGACCTGTATCAGGAGCACTCTCGGACAAATATGGGCCTAGGTGGATTGCGACACTTGGAATGCTCATAACAGCAGTGGCATTCATACTCCTGGCACTAATGCCCTACAACTTCAGCTACATCGAATTTGGTTCTGTGCTGTTCCTCATGGGTGTAGGCTCTGGAATGTTCGGATCCCCCAACAGCTCATCAATAATGAATTCAGTACAGCCACAAAACAGGGGTGTGGCATCTGGAATGATGCAAACACTAAACAACACAGCGATGACAGCAAGTATGGCCATATTTTTCACCATACTAATTGTTGGAATAACCCAAAAATTTCCAGATGCCATGGCATCATCACTTGCATCCATAGGAGCCTCACAACTCGCACCAATATTCTCAAACATCCCACCTACAGGAGCATTATTCGCAGCATTTTTAGGATACAATCCTGTGGACACAATGTTAGCAGCACTGCCCCCACAAGTAGTGGCACAAATACCCACAACAACCATCAGCACATTAAATGGTACCACATGGTTCCCAACCACATTTGCCAATGCATTCCTACCCTCACTTAAAATTTCATTCCTCTTCGGAGCCTTACTGTCCATAGTGGCAGCCATACTATCTGCAATGAGAGGTGAAACAAAAACAGATGAAACTACAAACTCAAACAATGAACATGCACAAAAAATACAAAAAACAGGAAAGTAACAGAAGCGTGGACACTAATAACTGGAATTTTTGATTCCTCCACCATTTATTTTTATTGGGGGAATCCTTTTTTTTTTAAATCCCAGTTGTATAGTAAATTAGTTGTTTAATTAGTTACAATATAAAAATTCAGTGATATAAAATGGGAGAGAAACAATTGTCCAAGGAAAAATCTGGTAAAACTGGAAGTAGGGGAAATTTGTCAGCTGAAGAAATTTCAGAAATGTCCATGGGAACCTTAATATCCAGCATAAGCCGTTCTCATCTCAGATATCTGTTTGCAGAGATAGAAAAGCATGGAATTACAGGAGGACAATATCAATTTCTACTTGGACTGTCTAAAGAGGATGGCATAACCCAGGAGGAACTTGCCAGTAATTTCCACATGAACCAGAGCACAATAGCAAGGGCACTTAAGAAGTTAGAAGATGCTGATATGGTGCTAAGAAAGACAGACGACACCAACCGACGAAAAAATATTATCACGGTAACTGAGAAGGGAAGAAAGGTGACTTCAAAGATCCAGCTTACAGATGAAAAATGGGAAGAAAATGTACATTCCCTATCAAATACAGAAAAATCCACATTTAAAGAAATGTTAAGGAAGGTTCTTCTAGAATCGCTGGATCCGGACTAACTCAACTAGATCTAACTCCAATTGACAATAAATAAGGTTGTTACACTGAATATTCTATGGATTTAATCTCCTGTGATGCTGTCAAACACACTTTTTAATTGTTTTAAGTCATCAGGATTTTCTAGGGAATCTAATATGATCTTCATACAGTTGTCAAGTACAATTAATTTAATATCATTATTACCAACGTTGTAACAGTTTCTAACCAGAGTAAACAACTCTTCAGTCACTTCCTCTAGATTCATATCTTTCTCTATTGAAGGATTTGTTTTTACCATTCTCTTCACCAATTTAATAAAATAATAAATATTTTTTTAACCTTAAATCAATTCAAATAAACTCATTTGTATTTATATTAATTGGAACTCCTAGGATAAATAATTTATAAGATTACTTAAATTTTTTTCAAGAAAACTTGAATCATTCATACTTGTCTTTAAAATGTTTTAAGGGACTCCTAGTTTAGGTTTAATTACATTTTTTTTGGTCAAGAAATTTTCCCTCCCTTTTTAAGTTCAGGATGTATGACTTCAATTCCGTCTTCTTCTAGAACATCGAAGAGTTCAACATGTTGGGTGTGTACTGGATAAACCTGTTGTGGTTTTATTTCCCTCACCATCTCCAATATTTCCCTGCCACTTGCATGTCCCGATGCATGGTATCCCTTCATAATATCAAGATTAAAATGGTTTAACCATGTTTCCGCCTTTTTTTCCATTATTTCCATTTGTTCATCGAAGGGTTCTGTACTGGATTTGATATAAGTTCCCCTTTCGGGTTTAATATCTATCAACTCTTTAAATTCGAAGAAGTCGCACCGGAATATGTAATCCTCTGGATTTTGACTCAGATCAAGGTGTGTTACTGTGTTGTCCCAGTTGATGTATTCCCTTTCCCATATTTTGTAGTCTGCCATGAGTTGCTTAGGATCAAGATCTGAACTGCAGATCCATTCATCGTTTACACAGCTGTACCTATCATCACTTAAAAGTCCCCATCCCTTTTTAGGTTTGTAAACCATCACATCCTCTATCTTTGGGTATCCCAAACCCTCAAACAGGTTCAGAATATAGGCCTGTTTAAGACTTACAACCAGTTCACGACCAGTTTCTTGTGCTGCATTGTAAAATGTCACAAGCCTGTCAAGATCCCTCACCGGAAAGTTAACTACAACCAAATCTTTAAGGTCTTCAAGTTCTTTTATAGCCTTAGCTTCTATTTCAAATTCAGATAAACTTTCTGAATCAGTTATTCTGGTCCCCTCTGTTATCAAGGTTGTTGGCCGGGATTTTTTTGATTCTTTAACAAACTTGTTGGTCAGTTCTGGCTGTCTACCATGAAACCTGAGGTCTCCAGTGTAAACAACTGTTTTATCATCATTTACTGCGATGTAGCCAGATGCACCAGGCAGGGAATGATCCACAGGAGCAGATTTTATACTGAAATCCCCGATAGAAAATGGTTTGTAGGGTTTTACAATCCTAATATCCCTTTCAACAGCTAATTTTAGACGTTTATAACCGTCTCCTTTTTTGTTTGGTCCCATGTGGAAGGTTTTTTTCAGGTGCAGGTACTCTGAAAAGGTTGAGGCTCCAGTTTCCTCTAGTGCCCGGAGTATCAGGTAGGATTCTTGGCTTAAGAAAATTGGTATGTCTTCGCGAAGATGATGAACGTATGCCACATGATCAACATGGGAATGGCTGATTAAAACTCCATCTACAGACGGTTCAGGTTGATATTTGATTCCCACATGCTCGAGATAATCTTCACGATATATTCCCTTGATGTATGGCAGAAATTCAAGTTCCACAAAGTCTAAAATACCGTTGGATTTACGTGGCTGTAAAAATTCTGATAAATATTCGTTGGCCTTGGAGAAACCCATACCAAAATCCAGGAAAAAAGAAGTTTTACCATCTTTAACCAGTATCTTGTTTCCTCCAATTTCATCTACACCTCCGTAAAAGTCAATATCTACCATTATTTTTTTTGCCTCCTAGAAATTCCCTTTCAATGAATAATATAGATAATTGTAACCCAACTCAATTGTATATATTTAGTATGTACAAGTATATAATACTTATTTAAAGATTTAGTTCATGGAATATATTTGTTTTCACCAAATTGGTTAATCTTTTAACAAAGAGTATAATCCGTAATATTTTAATAATATCTTAGGAAAACTTCAACACATTTTGTCTTGTTTTTATTTGATATGGATATATTATTTATATAAGCAGAGGGTAAATAAAATAAAATAATTGCTTTGGTGGTAATCTGTTTAAAGGGGATGTTTTGAAATTATAATTTTAAAACCAAGTTCACGCTAAATTTGAGGCCACTCTAAGAATTTAAAATTAATTTTGTTACCGAAAATGACCACCAAATCAAAAATAGACCAATTTAAAAGGACAGCCACCTATCTATCCATTATCGTGGTATTTTTAGGGGTTTTATTCCTAGTTGGATGGATGTTCAATATCAAACTACTTCTGAGTCCAGGTTCGAACTATTCCACCCTAAAATCAAATGTTGCAGTTGCATTTATTTTAATTGGATTAGCCTTATTCATCCTCCTAACCAGGGGAACCATTCCAAAATACAGGCTACTCGGAAAAATTTTGGCATTCCTGGTGTTTTTAATGGGCATATTAACTCTATCAGAGTATATCCTTGGTATAAATCTTGGGATCGATCAACTCTTCTTTAAAGAAGCTGCAGGGGCATTTAACACATCATCACCCAACAGAATGGGGGTCAATGCATCAGTTAACTTGGTGTTGGCTGGTCTGGCAGTGATGATCATTGATGTTAAGACAGATCATGGCCACGATCTTTATCAGGGACTGGCATTTTTAGGGGGTGTTGTTTCCATACTGGCACTGCTTGGATATTCCTTCAATGCCACCATACTCTACCATCTTCCCCATTTTACAGGAATTGCAATCTACGCAGCCACAACATTTGTCCTGATCTTCTCAGCCCTACTCCTGGCAAATCCAGACAAGGGATTCATGAAACTTTTAGTCAGTAACACCCTTGGTGGATACTTTGCAAGAAGGGTTCTGCCATTGATAATCGTTGTACCATTGGTACTGGGATTTTTAATAAAATTGGGAATGAATTATGGATTTTATGATTTTTCATTTGCCAACGCTCTACTAATATTTTTTATAATCCTGTTTTTAACATTAATTTTAGGAATAACAAGTTATTCTGTAAGAAATATTGAAAAAGAGAGGAATAAGGTCAATGAAGATTTGAAAAAATCAAAAATGGAACTTGAAAAGGCCAAGGAAGATCTTGAGGAAAAGGTTAAAGAAAGAACTCAGGCACTTGAAACTTCAAACAACGAACTTGAACACTTTGCCTATGCCACATCCCACGATCTAAAGGAACCACTTCGAATGATAACCAGCTTTTTACAGCTTTTAGAAAGTAAATATGAAAACGATCTAGATGAAGATGCCCATGAATACATAGGATATGCTGTTGACGGTGCCAAGCGCATGGATGAGATGATAAACGATCTCCTAGAATATTCCAAGGTCACAAGTGAGGGTAGGGTTTTCAAACAATTAGACACCCAAAAAATACTGGATGAAGCCCTTCTAAATTTGAAGGTGGCAGTGGATGAATCAGGAGCCATAGTAACCCATGAAAATATGCCTGTTGTAACTGGAGATGAAAAGCTCATGGTGCAGCTCTTTCAGAACCTGATTGGAAATGCCATTAAATATTGTGATACTAATAAAATCCCTGAGATCCATGTTGCAGCAAAGAAACAAGATGATCATTACCTTTTTTCAATTTCAGACAATGGTATTGGCATGGATTCAAAACATTTAACTAAAATATTCACCATATTCCAGAGGCTGCATGGAAACGATGAATACAATGGAACTGGAATAGGCCTTTCAATAGCCCAAAAAATAGTAAAACAACACGGTGGAGATATATGGGCAGAATCTACACTAGGAAAATGCAGTACGTTCTACTTCACCATACCATACGCTAGCATTAGGGGTGTAAAGGATTAACATCGTGTCCAACCATGGAATGGGGCGGAAATAAATAAAATTTTTAACCTATCTAAAACAGATATATGATTACAATGGGGGAATGATGACCATCGCAAAGATAGATCTAAAAAAAGAGAATAGAGAATTGTATTATCCTAAAAAAGGTCAGATTAATCTGATTGACGTGCCTGAAATGAACTTCCTGATGTTGGATGGTGAGGGGGATCCCAACACTTCACAGG
>JAEZAV010000187.1 GCA_023430285.1 Methanobacteriota archaeon
CTTTGTTGGTTGTTATGTTGTTTACTGTGAGTTTTGTGGTTATGGTGTTCACTCTTAGGGTTGCTGTTCCTGTGCTGCTGTCGTAGAGTTCGTCTCCATTGAATTCTGCTTTTATTGTGTAGTTACCCCTGCCCTGTGTGATGTTGTAGGGTAGAACTGCTATTCCTTGGGAATTGGTAACTGCAGAACCCACAACAGCCCCATCAACTGTAAATACAATATTTTTATTTGCAAGGGAGGTTCCGTTTATATTTGAAATATTTGCTTTTAAAAATGTTTGAGAACCATGATTTCCTGTAACATCATCCACACTCATAAGGGTGTTAGGATTAGTTGAAAGTGTACCGCATCCAACACAAGCATCGTAGGTATCTTCACCATCAAAATCAACTTCAATGTTGTATTTGGCCCTTGTTTGTGAAACAGTGTAAGGTACGATTGCAACTCCATTACCATCAGTTGAAGCTGTGATGGCACTTCCATTATTAACCTTGAAACTCACCTCTTTATTTACAAGGGGATTTCCTTTAGAATCTGTGAGCTTGGCAGTTAAATTAGTCTCACTACCATAATAGGATGTGACATTGTCCACTGTAACCATGGTCTTTATTGGATCCACAACTAAAACGAATGTTCACATGCAGTTGTCAGAGCTATCATCACCATAAAAGCAAGATTCAACATTGTAGGTTCCTTTAGTTTGTGTGATCTTGTAGGGTAAGTTGACAGTTCCATTTTGATCTGTTACTGCAGAACCAACAACTTCATCGTTAATCCTGAAGGTGAGGGACTTGTTAGCAATTGGAACACCATTAGAATCTGTTAATTGGGATGTTAAATTGGTTGTCTCGCCATTGCAACCTTTAGGAGTTTCAACATTAATTCGGGTATTTTTCTCAGCATACCTGCTCAGTTTAATGGTACCACTTCCGCTGCATTCACTTATTAAATCTTCACCGTTGTAACTGGCCACAACGATACAACCGTCCTCTGCAGGTGCACGGTACTGTAAAACAGCTGTTCCATTTGAATCTGTCATGGCGTTACCAACGTACATAGCTTTGCCCCTTGCACCACCAATGGTACGATAAACTGTAAATGTAACGTTCTTGTTTGCAAGGTTTTCATCGTTATATGTATTCCATAGTTTAGCACGTAAATACACATTTTCTCCGTAACCAGCCTTTAAATTGGTCACATTCATGGCTGTGGGATATTTAACATGTAACATCACATAGCTTTCACATGGATCATAGCCCTCTAAGGCATCACCACCGTACCTGAAGGTTAAGTTATGGATACTACCAGGCCTATAATCTTCACCCCCTACTTTAAATGCAGTATCCCCTAAATTTGATGTTTCTTTAGAGCCACGAAAAGTTATGTAAGTGGTTCTGTCACTGTGGCTGTAAAGATCAATGGTACCCTCTAAGGGCCAGTCATCACCAAACATATTTATTTTCCAGAGCCTCACTTGGATCACAGAATATTGTCCATAAGTCACGTAAATGTCATAGGCACCCCTATCTATATGGGTTGGATTTGAAGCAAATGCACTGCTTTGGAAGGTCACACACAGTGAAAGTAACAATATAGATATTATTGCAATTTTTTTGATTTTCATATCTTTTTTCACCATTATCAAAAACGTTTCTATAAATTTCTAACAAAAAAATGAATTTTCAATCGTTAGGTAGTCTAAAATACCAAATTATCTTCCTATTTCTACAGAAAATATAATATTTCGGTCTATTTTTTTTAATATTCATTTTAAACCCTTTTTTATTCATCGAACTATCAGAACATGATATATTAATTCAGATATATAAAAGTTTATATATGAAAACTTTTCCTTTAACAAAACCTAATTTTTTTATGTTAGAGTTATTAAAGTAAATCTTAGGAATCAATACAGTTCTACAGGGATCAAAAAAATTAAAATCTTGTTGAGGAAGAATGGAATCAATCAGTTTTAATTCAGAAGAAACTAGGAAGGTTTTTCGATCAATTTTTCATAACAGTCTAGATGCTGTTTTAGTAACCTATCCCACTACAGATGGAGATAAAATTTTCTATTCCAACACAGCAGCAGAAAAACTCTTTGGATTCACCCAAGCTGAACTCTCGAAAGCAGGGTGGAAATCTGTGTTGTACAACAAAGATCCCAATTTAAAAATATTTCTCAAGGCATTGAAGGAAAAAGGAACATCCAAAGAAGAGCTTGTTTTTATAAAAAAGGATGGATCCAAATTTCCCGGAGAGATCACAGCTAATCTCATAGTTGAAAATGATAAAAACATGAACATAGCCATGGTTAAGGATGTTTCATGGCGTAAAACAGCTGAACACATCCTTCTTCAAAATCAGAGAAAGTTCAAGCATCAAGCAAAACTACTCAACGAAGTTAATGATGCAGTTTTAGGTTTGGATAAGCACTTCAGGATCAACTACTGGAACCATGGTGCAGAGGAAATATTTGGCTACCGAGAATCTGAAGTAATAGGAAAACAACCCCTTGAAATTGTAAAACCAGACTTATCAACAGATGAAATTCAAAAGATAAAGGACGAACTTGAATCCGGGGAAGCTTCACAAACAATTCTTCAAACCCGAAACAAACAGGGAAATGAAATAGTTGTTGAACAAAACTTAACCAAAATTTCCAGCCAATCCAACGAAAATGAGGGATACATGGCTGTTTATCATGATATTACAGACAAACAATTGGCATTAAACAAGCTGAAAACCAATGAAGAACGCTACAGAACCATCATGAACAACATCCAAGATGGGTTCTTTAGAATCAACACCGAAGCTATCATAATCATGGCAAGCCCTTCAATGGCCAAAATATGCGGATTCCAATCAATACACGAAATATTAGGACTCAAGTTCACAGATATTTACAAAGATATCCATGATCCTGATTTCTTGATCAAAGAAATCAAAGAAAATGGAAAATTAGAAAACTACGAGTTAATGGGAATCAGAAACGATGGCACAACCATGTGGTTATCATTGAATGCACAGTTCGTGTACGATAATCAAAATCAAATCCAGGGTGTTGACGGTTTTATAAGAGATATTAGTCTGAAAAAATCCACAGAAAATGCCTTAAAAGCCAGTGAAAAACAGTACAGCAACATCCTAGAAAATATTCAGGATGCTTATTTAAGGGCCGATAACGATGGAAACATTATCCTGGCAAATGTTGCAGCTTCAAAACTTTATGGCTACGAATCACCAGAAGCCATGATTGGCACCAAGGCCACATCATACTACAAAAATCCCGAAGAAAGATATCTAGTTATAAATATCCTACGAAAATATGGAAAAATTGAGAACAACGAAATTGAATCTGTGAGGGTAGACGGTTCCACATTCATAGCATCACAAAATGCACAGTATGTTCAAAACGAACAAAACGAAATAATTGGGACAGAAAGCCTTATCAGGGACGTGACCACTCTTAAAGAAGCAGAACTTCTAAACAAAACCCTTCTTCAAAAGGAGAAACTGCTAACAAAAGAACTTCAAACATCCAACAATGAATTGAAGTTGATGGCAACTGAACTAAGCCATGCAAACAATATATTAAAGAATTTAACCCGAGATCTTACCAACACCAATCAGGAACTGAACTTGAATCAAAAGATTCTAAGGAGAATCAACAGATCACTTTCAGAGAGTAAAGAACTGTTTTTGAAGGCATTCCATTCAAATCCAGCAGGAATGACACTTTCAGATAAAGATGGAAGATGGATAGATGTAAACCAAAGTTTTGTAGATTTAACAGGTTACACAAGGGGTGAACTCGTAGGTAACAAATCATCAGACCTTGGAATAATTAAGAAAAATATCCGAAGGGATTACCTTGGAAGATCCCAGCGAAACGGTGGGATCCGTAACATCGAAATTGAAGTTCATTGTAAGGACGGAACCAAAAAAACTGTAATATCAAGTACAGAGGCCATTCAGGTAGGGGAGAAAGTGATGTTCATATCATTTAGTTACGACATCACCGAGAGGAAAAATTCAGAACTCCAGATAAAGAAAAACCAAAAACTTCTAAGAAGTATTAATCAACTGTTCCACGAATCATTAACCTTAGAATCAGAAAATGGAATAATTAACAAATTTTTGAAAAATGCAGAAATATTAACTGAAAGTGAATTCGGATTCTTTGGAGAATACGATCAGAAGGGAACCTTGAAAAACATAGTAATGAACCATCCAAATTCTAGTGGAGATCCATCAAAAACCATGAACATGTTGAAGAACATGAGGATGGATGGTTTCTGGGGAGAAACTGTAAAACGTGGATTTTCCCAGATAGTAAATGATACTCCCTCCAAACACTCTTCTAAGCTGCCTAGCAAACATCCTGAGATAGTATCGTTTCTGGGAGTGCCATTTAAACACGGCGAAAAAACCATTGGAATGATTGGTTTAGCCAATAAAAAAGATGGTTACACACGGGAGGATCAAAAAAATATTGAATCGCTATCAAGGGCATTTTTAGAGATTTTACTAAGGAAAAGAGCTGAAATTCAGATGAATCAAACCTTGAAAAAGCTTGAAAAATCCAACAAGGAACTGGAGCAGTTTGCTTACATCACCTCCCACGATCTCAGAGAACCATTAAGAATGATAACCAGTTTTTTACAGCTTTTACAGCGTAGATATGCAGATAAACTGGATAAAGATGCTAATGAATTCATTGGATTTGCAGTTGAAGGTGCCAAACGCCTGGACAACATGACCAACGATCTCCTACTTTACTCCAGGCTAAACAGTAAAAAACGACACATAACCCGGACCAACCTTGAAGAGGCACTGAAAATAGCACTCTTAAATTTAAAGGTTCCAATTGAGGAGACCAAAGCCAAGGTCACCTACGATCCTCTGCCAACTGTTGAGGCCGATGAAAAATTGAATGTACAACTCTTCCAGAACCTGATAGGAAACGCCATAAAGTATCGTGGCAGCGAAGCTCCAGCGATTCACATTTCAGTCAAAACAGAAAAAAATCAGCACCTGTTTTCTGTTAGTGATAATGGTATTGGAATAAACCCGGAACATCTTAACAAAATATTCACCATATTCCAGAGGCTCCACACCCACGAAGAATATGAGGGTACTGGAATAGGACTCGCAATCTCTAAAAAAATTGTTGAAGAACAGGGCGGAAAGATATGGGCAGAATCCCAACCAGGAAATGGAACAACCTTCTACTTTACAATTCCAGTTATTAAAAAGGATCTAACCTAAAAATTACTCTTAAATATCTATTTATCAAGTTGAATTTGTTCGGTTTTTAGGTGGATCAATACCAAACTATATGGTAGGTTACTTTCATAACTGAAGCTGATAATAATGGGAGGTAATAAAATATGTTTGATAAACGGAAAGTTATGTTATCAATAGTGACCTTGGTTTTCGCTGTAATTTTATGTGGCGCAGGCTCTGCAGCAACACCTGATCAATCAACAACAGTTCATAAGACAATTAGTACAAACAGCCAGAATGTGGGAATAGTTATACATTCTACTTCGGCAACCACTGCAAGGGGTCAATTGATCTACGTGAACAGTTCCGCTAAAAATATGGGTAAAACATCATCCGGTTCTTTCTATGCCAAGTACTACCTTGTTTCTAAAAAGACAATGAAGGATTCTAAAATATTTTTAGGCACACAGTACTTCAATTCATTGCACCCTGGTAACTACGATAATGTAATCAGTTCTTTTGCAGTTCCTAAATCCATGGGTACAGGATATTACTACGTGGCTGCTGTAGTTGATAAGAACCATGTATCATTTGCCAAGGATAGAACAGCTGTATATCCAAAGGAAATTGATTCTGGTGTTGTAAATGTTAAAAAATACGGTCAATACAAATGGCATACCTACCTCATGCCCAACAAGAATGTTATGATTTATTCCCAGTTTTACAACCCTAACATTGGCCATGTGATGAAACAAACAACAGAAATTGGTTATTACACTCCACAGAAAAATGTACTCTTTTGGTCCATAACTCCTAAACTTACAGGAAAAGACGGATACTGGACTTGCTATGGAAGTATCAGCACACCTGAGAACTACTATAAGTACATCTTCAAGCCAGTAATGATTAAAGAGGGACCAAACCATTAATTGAACAATTTTTTTTATGGAGCCTTAACTCCATAACTTCTTTTTTTTAGAACACTTTAATTAAAATCTGCTATTTCGTGCCTGTTTGGTGTTTATTTTCTTTGAACTGCTGCCTTTGAAACTTCAAGGGCGAGTCCCAGTTGAAGTCCTATGGAGCTTAAATTTTCGAGGCTTACGTCGTTGTAATTTTTAATCTTCCGGCTTCCCATATTTAAAAGGCCTATTATACGATCCCCACTTTTAATTGGCAGTATCAACAAACTTTTAATTCCAGCTTTAGATATTACCGAATCTAGAGATTCATATTCTTCAGATTCTGGGGTGATGTATACCACGTTCTGTTTTTCAAGACTTTTTTGGAAGATGTCCTGGAACATTCCAGCTATGCACATGTTCTCAAGACTCGTTGGGAGGTTTTTGTGCACGCGAAGAGTGAGTTCATCTTCCTGATCTGCAAGGTAGATACAACCCATGTCAAATCCAAGGGTTTCCATGGTGGAGGCCACAGATCTTTCAAGCATTTCCTCTTCAACTGTGTAGGTGTTTAGTATGGTTGAAATATGGTTCATGGCCATGAGGGTGTTGGTAAACTCCTGTTTTTCCTGGCTTAGCCTTTGAATTTTTATGTGACTTGCAAGTTCATCTGCCACCATCTCCATGTTTTCGATGGTAATGGATCCCACTGATTTGGATGGTGTAAAAACAAGCAGAGCACCGATGGATGTTTCTTCATAAATTATTGGAATGGACACCATCATACCAGGGTATGTACCAGTTTCTGATCCAACAGGATCGAGGTAAATATTCTGTGTTGTGATTTTAGTTTCAAGGCCATCCATACCATTTAAAATGTACTCCTTGTACACTTTAAAATGAGATTTAACACTGTGGGTTGTGTCATGGGGGATGTGGAGTTTTTTGTTCTCCTTCAAAACAACGGCTATACCGTTACAGTCCACAAGTTTTTCAATTCCCTTGGTTACTTCCTTCATTAGGCTATCTTCAGATTGGGCAGATCCCATTTTTTGGGTTATGGTAAGCAGGGTTTCCAGTTCCCTTTTACTCCTGGTAACTTGTGATAACTCTTCCCCCATAAATGAAATTCCAATCTGTTCGTTGTTCTCATCAGAAATTGGTGTTGAAGTCAGCTTGTAGGGGGTGTAGGTTCCATACTTCTCCATGAGATCGAGTTGGAGTTCCATAGTTTTGGTGGGGTTTAAACCGTTACCCAGTTCTTTAACCACCAACAATTGTACAGGCACTAAAATCTTGCTTAAATTTGTTATTTCCTTAAAAAGCATTTTAAAGGTGTTGTTTGAAATTACAATGTCCATATCATTATTTACTGTGAATATTATGGTGTTCTGATGGTTTATAACACTATTAAGTATTGTTTCTTCGAGTTTTATCCTGTGCAGTCGGGTTGTTGCAGCTATCACATCGTTACTATGGCTGTTTGATGTGGTTTGTTGGGTTTTGTAGGTTTGAGTTTCAGATTCGTCTGTCAAGCTCCATAGTTTACTTCGTCCCACAAATTTGTAGGTTAAAATTCCCTTGGCATTTAAAATTCCCAGATATTTGAGTATGGTTGCCCTGCTTCTGCTGGTGTTTCTAGTTATCTTATCGAGCATGCACTCCTCTGGAGGGTGTGATTTGATGTAGGATACAATCAATTTTTCAGTGTCGGACAAATCTTTTGAAATAATTTCACCTCTAAAAAATCCTAATCTATACTATATGGTATAGTATAGTACTATTTAATTCTACCTACTAGAACAGGTTTAAAAGTTGGGTTTCCAATTTTTACAGCTAAACTGTTTTACAATCAAAATATTTAAATACAATAAATCTATACTATACAGTATAGTTATACTATATGTTACATTTATTCATGGTATTTTTGGAGGTAAAAATATGGAATACGCAGAAAAAGTTAAAGAATTTAAAGAGCTTTTACAAACAAAGGGCAGTCCTGTAGCAGTTAAACTGGTTAAATCCCCCGATGAAATTCCTGAGGGTTACAGTAAAATATCAGCAAACAAGAGGCACTGTGAATATGTGCAAGGTGCAAGACTGGAAGGATTGGAAGGTTACGCCAGTGCCCAAGAACATCTTTGTAAGGGAGGTGCAGGGGTCATGGGAATAACAGCCATACCCGAGCCAGTGGCCACAGGAAAGATGTACCACAAACTCGGAAACTACCAGACACTCGAGGCAAGTAAGGAAACTGTTAATGCCATACCAAAATCAGACGAAAATTACTACGCATCACTCTACTCTCCCCTTGAAAGAGCCAAATTTGAACCTGATGTAGTAGTACTTGTTGTAAATCCTAAACAGGCTTTAAAAATTAGTCAGGCTCTTCTAAATAAAAAAGGAGGAAGATTATCCAGTGATTATTCTGGAATACAGTCTGTGTGTGCAGATGCAGTTGTCGCAGTCAAACAACGCGGAGTATCCAACATGACACTAGGATGTAACGGCTCAAGAAAGTATGCAGAGATAGGTGAAGACGAAGTCATAATAGGAATACCTGCAAACCAATTCAACGAAATGGTTGATGCAGTTTCAACCTTCAAAGAGAAGTGGGGAGAGCTATGAAAAAGATCAACGCACTGGGAATAAAATATCCAAACTCCAAGATACTCGTAGAAAATGTCCTCAAAGGAAACTCGGAAGATGAACTGATTATCAACCTCAAAGAATCAGCAGCTCAAGGTTTAGAAGAACTTTCAGAGAAATATGGATACGATTGTAGGATTGAATCAAAGGGAAATGAAGTGGTTGTAAGAATGACACAGAAGGATATTGAAATTGAGAAACTCGATGTAACAGGACAAACATGCCCAGGACCCGTGATCATAGTGGGTGACAAGTTAGCTTCCATGCAGGTTGGACAACGCGTATCAATAAATTCCAACATGAAGGAAACACTGGACGACCTTGTAATATCTGCACCAGAAATGAACGGAGCTGTGGTGGAAGAGGGAGAAAACAATGGCAAATATTATGTGGTAATCGAGAAGGTGAAGATAGAAGCAGCTTCTAAGGCCACCAAGCGGGACAAAGTACTTGTGGTGCAAAGTAACGGAATTGGAAATGCAGAAAGGGCATATGCAACCTTCATCTTTTCTAAGGCAGCACTGAGCATGGGAAAGGAAGTTACAATATTCCTTCTCATGGATGGAGTGAGCATAGCACGGAAGGGAAATGCAGAAAAGGTGAAACATCCCGCATTTGAAAGACTCGACAAGCTCATGGTACCCATCATAGAACAAGGTGCACAGATATATGTATGTGAACTCAGTGCTGAATTCAGGGGAATTAAACAGGCAGATCTCGTGGAGGGAACTAAACTCGCTGGAGCTGCAACCTACATAACACTGCTAAGTGATCCTAGCTTCGCAGTTGTGAACTTTTAAAAATAACTTTGAGGTGAAACAACAATGCAATCAACCTACCAAATACTCGTACTATCAATACTACTTAGCGGAATTGTAAGCGGCTTTATAACCTTCAGAATGTCAGGAATGAAACTCGCACCCCATTTCCTCGTACTCATACTGAGCTTTATAGTGACACTAGTTGGAATACTAACTGCAAACACCACAGTAATCTACGCTGCAGTAACACTCCAATTGTTAGCAGTAATTACGGCCTACACACAAACATGGGCAGTTTTAAAGTACAATTTCCAAACATCACCTAGCTACGCACCACATTTAACGCTCATGACACTCATACCGATTTTGTCGCTGGCATCGATCCTGGCATGAGAATTTTAAAAAATCCAATTCTATTTTTTTTTATTAACTGATTCAGTTATTAAGTTAATAATTTAACAAGGAATTTTTAGGCTTAGAAATAATAAAAAAAATAGGGAAGAATTTGGGATTTAAAATCCTATTCAGGGATTGGTTTGAGGTTTCCCTTGTAGAGGATATAGGAAAATACCAGAACCCATGCCATGAAAAGGAAGATGGTTATTCTCTCAAATAATCCGCCAAAGGGACTGTTAACTGCGATTGATGCGGCTCCAGCTCCTCCAGATAGGAATATGAAAAGTGCTGTTAGGTAGGAGTACCATGAGAAACTTTTCATCCCCACGTAGTCTTTGAAACTTAAACCAATAACAACGACGGAGATTATTGTAAGTGCAGCAGTGACACCAGAGAGTGCTATGTGCAGGGTTCCAAAGAGTGTTGCAGGTGTTCCCCTTGGGTCCTGTGTGAACACGAGAACCATGAGTCCTAAAACTCCTATTACAAAGAACATGAGAGCTCCTGACTTGAACTTTTTAGATTTAAAATCAGGATCCAAAAATGCACCAACACCAAATATCAGTATGAAAACGTTGTAAAGTCCGAATAAAATATCCATTAACAATTTGTTAGGAGCATTTGCCATGCTAAGTTCACTAATAGCATTGTAAAGTGCACTGTAATCATGTCTTAATGCACCACCAACAAATACTGCTAGAATATAGATTATAGGACCTAAAATTCCAATTAAAGGGTAAATCTTTTTCATTTTTTATCACACATTTAATTAATTCGTTTAGAACAGTATGTTTTTAGTTAAAACTTTTTTTATAATTGGAAACTATATAAGAGTTTTTCTCAAAATTAATTCCACAGATCTTGATGGAAACATATGTGGAACATGGGATCTGTAAAATTATCATGATGGTAGCGAAGTTAAAGATCATTTCAGTTTACTCTGTATATGAAATAATATTAGATTTATGTTAATATTTTATCATTTTATTACAATATGATCAATATTTACCTGTTATATCCGTCCAAAAATGTAATTTTTTCACAATACTTGATATATATTTTAAATCGATATAACCTGCTTTATTTTTCTTAAATGGCTTAGGATATTGTTTATCTTAATAAAAAAAGTTTATTGTTTGCCTTTTTATTTATGGTGTTTGTTAACAATGTTTTATAAGTGGATCTGGGTTTTATTCGTTTTTAATTGTTAATATTATTTTTTTTGAAACAACTCTTAATTCAGATTGATAGTCATTCTATTTCATCAAATAAGACTTTAATTCAGCATATTCTATTTTTAATAATTAGGCTTATCAACTATTTATTGGTGATAAAGGGAACATTTAGAGATACAAACTATAATATGGATGTGATACTGTTCTCAATTATAACCAATCTTATTAAAAATGGTGAATTAAAATGAAGAAAAAGATGATACTCTGTACACTGTTTCTGTGTTTGTGTATGATCTCCATCAATTCTATTTCTGCAGCCGATATAACAGTAAATCCAGGCAGCAGTATACAGAATGCTGTTAACAAAGCAAATAGCGGAGATAACATAATCATCAACGACAGCAACAAACAGCCGTACACCTACAAAGAAAGCATAATACTAAACAAAAAATTAAACATCATATCCAATGGTTCAGTAACCATTAAAGCTAAGAACACCAATTCTGCAATTTTTACCATTAATTCAAAAGCAGCAGGTTCATCTATAAAAAATTTCAAACTTTCAGATACTAATTACTGTATAATGGTCAGCGGTGCCAGTTATTGTACTATATCTGGAAATACCATTACATCAGCATCTTTAGTTGGAATTCAGTTCTACGGAGACGTAACCAAGTCCCAGGTTTTGAACAATAAAATTTCAGGTACCACCACCAAGTGGGGAAACGGTATCAGTTTTGAATATGGTACCAGTACCTACAACACCATCAATGGAAACACCATATCTAACTACCTGAATGGAATTTTATTCAATGATTGCAGTGCCTACAACACAGTCTCGAACAACAAGGTAAGATGTTACGCAGTTAAGGGTGCAGGAATTTACTTCACAGACAACTCTAAATACAACAAAATCATTTACAACACAGTAACAGGAGCTGAAGATGGTATAGCCATCCAAAAAATGGGAAACGGTATGGCCAGTCACTTCACAATAACAGGAAACACTGTGAAATATAATAAAAACGGATTCTGGATACGACTAAGCAGGTCAACAATTTCCTACAACACAGCCAGTTACAACAAGGTCAGTGGTATTGATGTTACAGGATCGTACAATAAAATAGTCCACAACACAGCAACCCACAATGGTATATGTGGAATAGCCCTGGGAAGATACTCAAACTGCGACCACAACACAGTACAGTACAACATCCTGTCCTACAACAAAGCAGGAATAAACAGTGCCAGTAACTACACGACCATAAGCAGCAACACAGTTCAACACAACACCAGTAATGGAATCATATCCACAGCTAACCATGTGACCATAAAGAACAATTCAGTGAACTACTCTGCAAACAGGATACTGGTAAAGGGATCCTCCAACAGTGTGAGTTAAATTAGTAGATTTAAAAAGAACTAGTTCCAGTCATTTATTCCATGAAATTCTCCCCGAATTAAAACTTGGGGAGGTTTCTCCTACCACTCTTGTTTTAAATAATTCATACTCTTTTTTTGACCGGGATACATCAATTATTTAAATTTTAGATAAGTTAGTTTTTTAGTTATGAAACCATTTTATAAGGCGTTCTAGATTTTTTTAAAGAGTATTAAAACCAGATCCATTTGTTTGCATTAAAATATGGTTTAAAGAAAAAAAGGATGTTGTTTTTAGTTGGTTGGCTTGATATTTTTTTCATCCTGCAGGATTTTTATCATGAGATCCCGGGCTTCTTTAAATATTCTGTCCCGTTTTATTGCTTTATCTAAAAGATCTTTTGCTTGCTCGTACTGTTTGAGTTTGTAATGGGCTTCTGCCTTGAGGTAGAGTCCATATTTGTAAAAATCATTCTTCTCGTCAGGGTAACGTTCTAAAAACGTGTCAAAGGCATGGATAGCATCTTCATACTTTTCCTGCATCAGTAGGACGTAACCCATGTTGTAAACAGGCATACTGTTGGATGAATCTATCCTCATTGCAGTGTCAAAACTTTTGAATGCTTCATCAAACTCCCTGAGTTCCATGTGTACAATACCCTTATCATTCCATGCTGGACTGTAGTTTGGATCCATCTCAATGGTTTTGTTAAAAAATTCTATTGCCATTTGCTTATCTCCCTGCTCCATGTAGGAGAGAGCCTGTTTATATAATACTTCAACGTCTTGTTCAGCCATAAAAAATCACCAAGTATACCGACCATAAATTTTACAATTAAGATTTTTTTTATCAGGTCAAATAAATTATCATATGGGATTGAGGGGATTGTGTAATATTCTAAATTTTTTTTGATTCTTTTCAATAAATTTATTTTTTTATAGCTAATAATCTTTTTACTCAAAACTGTTATTTTTTAGTAATTTATTTGAAGTTCCAAGTAAGAAATATAGACACTGTAGGAGACAAAAGAATATGAAGATCATAGGAATAAACGGCAGCCCAAGAAAGGAATGGAACACTGCAGAACTAATAAAAAAAGCATTGGAAGGTGCAAAATCAGAGGGTGCAGAAACAGAATTAATACACCTATACGATCTGGATTACAAAGGATGTAAAAGTTGCTTCGCATGCAAAACTAAGGGAAGCAAATCTTATGGCAGGTGCAACGTAAAAGACGATTTAACAAATGTATTTGAAAAGATAGAAGATGCTGATGCACTAATTTTAGGTTCTCCCATTTACTTCGGAGTTGTAACCGGGGAGATGAGGTCATTCATGGAGAGGATGATATTTCCATACTTCACCTACACCAACCCTCCAAAATCCCTGTTTCCAAAACAAATTAATTCAGCATTCATCTACACCATGAACATTCCAGAGGAAATGATAGAAGATTATGGTTACAAACTGCAGTTTGAAACCAACAAACAATTATTCACGCTCTTGTTTGGATCTTCTGAAGCATTCATGAGCTACGACACCTACCAATTCAAGGATTACTCAAAGGTTGTGGCAGACAGATTCGACCCTGATCACAAGGCTAAACACAGGGAAAAACAGTTTCCAATGGACAAAGAAGCTGCCTTTAAATTAGGGATTCGAATGGTTAAAGAGTAGTGCCTAGAAAAAATTTAGACAGATAATGCAATTAATATTTATGCTTACAGGGGGTTTTAGGTTTATGAAAAGTCTTTTTGAAACAACAGAAATATCCACCATGGAACTTAAAAATAGATTCATTTGTTCAGCAATATGGGAAGGACTTGCAGATGATGAAGGTCATGTAACACCAGAATTAATTCAGCACTATCATAAACTTGCAGAGGGTGGTGTTGGAACCATCATCACAGGATTTTCAAATGTGATGGATTTTGACAAGCCCACCCACAACATGAACGGAATATACAACGATGGTTTCGTAAAGGAATATGAAGAACTCATTGAAATGGTTCATGAACACAGGGTAAACATCATCATGCAAATAGTGCACGGCGGAACAAAATGGGGTCCTTCAGCCGTGAAACACAAGGCAACAGGCACAGTTCCAAAGGAAATGACAACTGATGATATTAACGCCGTGACCCAGGCCTTTGGTGAGGCTGCTTTAAGGGTTAAAAATGCAGGTTTTGATGGGGTTCAGATACATGCAGCCCACGGATTCTTACTTAGCATGTTTTTAAATCCTTACTACAATACCAGGACTGATGAGTATGGGGGATCAATAGATAACCGTGCTAGAATAGTTTTTGAAACCTACAACTCAGTGAGGGATGCTGTTGGCCCAGATTTTCCGGTGTTTATCAAGGTAAACTGTAAAGATTTTATGGATGAAGGTTTGACATTTGAAGACAGTCTTCATGTCTGTAAAGAACTTGCTGACATGGGTATAAACATGATCGAAGTGAGTGGGGGTAGCTATTCTTCAAGGGATGGTGAGGGACCCATGAGAAATACAGAGAACAATGAATCCTACTTCATGGATTACGCATCTAAAATAGCCGAAGAAGTCGATGTTCCAGTGGCTCTGGTGGGTGGAAACAGAAGAATTGAGAAGATGACCGAGATTTTAAACACCACCAAAATAGATTACTTCTCAATGGCAAGACCATTCATACACGAACCAGGCCTAATAAACAAGTGGATGGAGCACGATCTAGATTCCTCAGAATGTGTTTCCTGCCATGCATGCAACGGAATCAACGGTGGCTGTGTTTTCAAATAAAATAAACAATCATCAACTTGATTATCAAAAAAAATAATTTGGATGAAAACTTAGTTCATCCCTTCTTTTTACTGTAAACATTTACATGTTGAAGTAGCTTCGAACATGAGGTCTTGTTAAGTACACAACAAGTATTCCAACTATAATTACACCTGATATTGATTCTATGTTTCCCATGATGAGTGAAGCCAGATCTCCCATGGCGTTAACTGTGAAAATTACAATCACTGCCCACCATGCGATTTTGTTTCCCTTGAGTAAACCATAACCTGAAGCCATGAGAACGGTTCCAAGTAACAGTAGGAAAATTCCGAAGATGTTTCCAATTAAAGTTCCCCTTATTGATGATGATAATGATGATTTTATTGTCCAGAGTAGATCCAGTGGTGTTCCAGCTACGAACAATGATATTCCAACAACAAGTGAGATTAGGGCAACTGCAAAGACCAGCACACTCACGAATGATATTCCAATTGGTCTCTTTTCCATTTTAGATCCTCTCCTGTTAATTATTAGGCATTTTTTTTACTGTTTGAATTTTAAAAGTTGGATAAAAGATTGTTTAAGTTTCCTATATTTTTCTGGAGTCCGTGTTTCGGACCAGTCCATCTGCAACTGATTCTGCTAGGATTTCAATGATTTCTGGATAGATATTTCGACCTATTTCTTCTCTGTGAAGGTTTAAGAGTGTTATGCCCCTTAAAATTCCGGATATTATCTCTGGAACTGCTTTTATTTCTTCGTCATCGGTTTTTACCTTTAAAATTGTGTTTGTAACCAGTTCTGTGTCACTTTTTTGATGTTTTAAAAGCTTTTCATGGGGCAACTTCCGGACCATGAGTTCGTAATCATTGCTTTCGTAGATCCTGCGTAGCAATGGTGTTTTCTCAAATAGTGAGCAGCTTTCTACTATGGTAATTTTTATGGCTTCCCTTGCAGAGCCTGAGTTCAGTATGATTTGTTTCATGTGGGTTTCCATCTGTTTTTCTTCAGATTCGAGTAAGCTGAAGTATAGTTCTTCCTTTGAATCGAAGAAATTGTAGAAACTTCCCCGGGCAATTCCAGCTTCGCTTGTGAGGTCATATATGCTGGTTTTTTTCAGACCGTACTTGCTGAAGAGCTCAACACCAGTTTCTTTGAGCTTTTTGACAATGATTTGTTTTTCATTTGCACCGAATTTTTTAGGCATAACACCACCCCTGTAACTGTATGAATAATTTTATTTTATATTCATATATTTTATATAGTTTTGGATTGAAATTTGTCCAAAAAACTAGGGTTTAGAATAATAAAATTTAAATCTGTATTTGATCTTTATACAAGATTTTTAACGGTTCAAAGGAAAAAAAGTAGGTTAATCAGTTTACTAAATCAAATATCGGCAATTTTAGGCGTTAAATGTATAAATGTGCTGTAATGGGTGTTGTATAAATTTTTGACAACTAAAACACGAGTATCATTCGTTATCCTACGAATAAAACTGTTTTAAGAAGAAAAGATTCGATATTAAAATGTTTAAAATTAGAAATTAAAGTCTGATTATTACTTAATAGAGAATTAGGGGGGTATGTGGTGCGTTAACACCACATTCTATTAAGTACGCTGTTATCCTTTAAAAGCTTTTCGAAACTATTAAGATTACAGGGATTATTAATAATGAAAAACTTAAATCTGATGAAGTAGATTAATTAAGTAGATATGTTTATAAAGCTTGATCCTATTATATAATTATTCAAAACAGTTTTAAGTTTTATTTCAAAGTTTTAAGTTTTAGAGAGGTATAGTATGGCTTTTATTGCAGTTAATAATCTTGAATTTATATTGGAAGTAGCAATATTTTTACAGCTGGCAATAATTTTGGTACTTAATTTGTTCAGGATCACACTGAGTCGTATACTGTTCTTCTCATTGATACTGGGAATAGGATTAACTGCACTCTTCAGTTTTGATGCATTGGCTCTTTTCTTACCATTTTTGGGTTTGCACGAGTTTACGCATACCTATGGTCCAATAGCCATATTGGTCATTGTAACGGCGTGGGCAGCCCTGTCCACAATGAGTGAAGTTGGAATTCAGGTCATGAATGTGAAGAGACTTGTTTTTCTACTTATTATACTCATGACTATTGTGGGTGGATTAGTGCACAGGGATTTCCTCATACTTTGGATGATGGGATTGTTCTTTGGATTTTTCTTCATATCAAGATCATTCAGACAGAAATCATTTCTCACAGCCAAAAGGGTGATAGCATTGGTGGCTGCAGTTATTGTGGGATTCACATCACTAGAACTGCTCTCAAGACTCCTTTCCATGACAATTTTAAGTCCAATAGTGAGGATTGAGAGGATATTTGACAACGCCATACCAAGTTTGAAAATGGTTATATCCAACACAACACTGTGGGGTCACACTCCTGGAAGTTCCTACTGGAACACAACAGACACAGGAAGCTCAAGCGGATACATAGCACTGCCAATATCATTAATTTTAACCTTTGGATTGCCTTACCAGATCTTTTTCGGTGTGCTGGTAACTAAGA
>JAEZAV010000197.1 GCA_023430285.1 Methanobacteriota archaeon
GAATTCTAAGATTTTCCAGTACCAATTACAGTAGAAACAGAATTCTTTTAATGAGCCCGCTTAAAAATGAAGCTAGCATCATGGAAAATGTTGAATTTGTAATGGCTGCCAAGGAATTTGTAAGCACTCTGCCTGTAGATGAATTGAAAACACTGCTTAAAAAAATCAACACCCTGGAAGAAACAAAACCCAAATACGATCCATCAAGTGCCATCCTGGTAGAAACTCGTGAAGACTACCATCAACTCATAGAATCTGGACTCAACAGTTACAGTACCATAATAACCGGAGAAGAACTTGAAAACCCAGAAGACTTTGAATTTATTGTGTACGTATACAACCAAGGTTTGATTGAAATTGAATCTGAAAACATGGCCATGGTAACCAGTAACGCTGAACAATTTGAAATAGTTCCAGAAACTGTTCTAGCATACTACAAAAAAAATTACGACGTAATAAAAAATTCACATAAAATTAAACAGATCCTCCACAAAGAATCCGTACTTGGTGATGTGATAAAGATCATAGACTCATTAGAACCTAAAGAACTTGATGAATCCATATTTGACCATGCAGTTGAAGAAGCTAAGAAAGACGCAGATTTAAAACTCAAAAATGCCATTAAACAAGTGGATCTAAATGGTGATGAAGTTCTTGATCTACTAAATGAGGGTATGCCTAAAAAATTACAGCAAATATTTGACGATGTAATGAACCAAGCCAAGGCAACTGTTAAAGAACAGACTGGATGTACCTTCGATCCATTCATACAAAAGTATCCAGTAGAAATTGATACTAAGGAACTTGAACGAATAAAAAAACAGGAAGCCGCCAGAAAGTATGTGAAAATATTTGAAGAGAATGTTGAGGCAGCAACCACCCTATCAAAAATGAAGGACACTGTTGAAAAAGAAATACATGATATATTACTGTTTGATTATGAGTTTACCCTGGGATGCTTTGCATATTACTACGAACTACACCCTCCTACTATTGGGGAAGGATTTAGTTTCGAAGAAGGAATACATCTTAAATTAGCGCTAGAAAATAGTGAAGATACACAAATGATAGATTATTCCCTCAAATCTCCAGATAACGTTGTTTTACTAACAGGAGCCAACAGTGGTGGTAAAACAACCCTTCTTGAAACTTTGGCACAAATTTGCATCATGTCCCAGATGGGTTTACCTGTGAGGGCAAAAAATGCAACTGTAAAAATTGTTGACGAACTTTACTTCTTTTCAAAAAAACGTTCCCTAGACGCAGGAGCCTTTGAATCATTTTTAAGAACGTTCATGCCAATAGTAACTAGAGAAACCGATAAATTAATCTTACTTGATGAACTCGAAGCAATAACCGAACTTGAAGCTTCCGTCAAAATTATATCTAGCTTCATGGATTTCATAGGAAATTCAGATTCTCTGGCAATCATAGTAACACACATGGCCACAGAAATTTTGAAGTACACAGATGTGCGTGTAGATGGTATTGAAGCTAAAGGATTGGACGAAAATTACAATTTGATAGTAGATAGAACACCCAGAATGAACTACTTCGCAAGGAGTACACCTGAATTGATTCTCAGAAAGATGTATGAAAAATCTGATCCTAAACTAAAGGATATTTACAGACAAGTGTTAGAGAAATTCTAAAACATGTATGATAAACTATTATAACTTAAAAAAAGATATGGAACCTAAACTGACACCATGTTTAAGAGGTTAATCCATGTTTCAAAAGATATTGGTTCCAATAAATCCCATTGAAGATCAAGACTTGCTGGTTAAAACAGCGTACAACTTAGGAATCGAACGTGACTCTGAAGTGAAATTTGTCTACTTTGGAGATGATCCTGAAGCGATATCTCAACTAGAATTCTACATAGAAAAATGCACTCAAAAAGGTTTGAATGCGAGTTACTACTCCGAAAAATTTGTTGGTACCAAGGAAGAAATTCCTGAAAAAATTGCTAAAATCTCTGAAGAGTACGATCTGGTGATAATGGGCCATCTAAAATATGATAAGATCTACAGATTCGTACATCAAAGTACTGCTTCAGATCTGATCAACCTGGTAACCATTCCAGTCATGATAATACCAGACAGTGGAGAATGTCACTTAATTTTGGATTGATAGGACAAGCTGAAAATTTCTACTTTAAAATAAATTTTATGTTATAACATTACATCACATTTTCATCTGTTTTTTCTTTCTTTTTGTAAGAACGTATTCTCAAATATTTTCCAATGAATCCACCTAAAAATCCTAATATCGGATTAATAATCATCACAATTAACAATGCGGAAGTTACAGATCTAAAAATTAGTATCACTGGTAAATATCCTATTATAGAACTTGCTAAACCTTCATAAAATCCTATTATTGCTTTATTTGTTTTAGATAAGTATGTGGCAGTGAAACCACCCACAATAAATATTAAAATTACCAATATATCTGAACCTGGAATATTTGCTGGTAAAATAAATGATAAAAAACCAACTAAAAAAATTGCAATTATTATGGCATTAACTGTGGAATATCTCTTCAATGTTAAATCCCCAATTTTTTTATATAACCCTTCAATTTACATTATATATGTTAGACTTATTCTTTTGACAATACCAATTGTTAGTGTAGCTAGTCATAAAAGGTTTAATGTTCAGAATCCTATCCAATAAGCTACTTTTCACAAATATCCATTACCAAAATATCAGGTATTCTATAAACTCCCATAGTAATATCATATATTTATGGTTCATAGTAGGTCATGGTAGTGAAAATCCTATTATATACTGTAAAATATCTATCTTTACCTTAGGAAATATATCCTGGCATAATGATTATACCTGTCTGTAGAATATAATCTAATCCAATTTATTTCTATTTTTATTTAGAAATTAGTAATTTAAGATATCCTATTTAACCTAAAAAAAGTAAATTAAGTCACTATTATATTGTAGAGATTAATATAAACAAATTAACATTAAAACTAAGATTCCTAATACTTATCTAATCAGTGTCTGAAAATGAGTTATAAGAATTATTAAAAACAACTAAAATGTTTATATTAAAAGATTTTTAAATTTAAAATAAGTTGTAAGAAGGATGGCCGGCAGCGTCAAAAGCTTCCCATAGCCACTAAGCCACAGTACAACAAAAAACGCAGGAAGACTTTACTTCTGGGATCGAAACGAGACCAGGTGTAACCCAACCGCTATGACCGCCGAA
>JAEZAV010000051.1 GCA_023430285.1 Methanobacteriota archaeon
CCTAACATACCTTCAGAACCAATAATCATTACTTTCATTAATTCACCTCAAATGAAATCCTTTTTATAAAGTTTATATCAAGTTTTTAGATATTATCTTTTGTGGTCATTTAAAATATAAAAATAAGAAAATATAGGGGGTTTCCAATAAAATTTTATTAAAAAAAATTGGAAGGACCCGAATTTGAACAACTATCCTTATATTGGTTTAGAAAGCCATGGATTTACAAGTACTGAGTTTCCTGGATTTGAAACATTTTCTGATGGATCCGAGTTTGATCCCCACCAGTTGTACCTGGCATCAACAACTGCCTTGTTAGTTGCGTATCTGTTGTTTGGACTGTAAATTTCATTGGCTCCGGCGTTTTCCATGATGTTGTTGTGGATGACAGTGATGTCGTGTCCGCTGTTGAAAATTGCAGCCCCATCGTTTTGGGCTGTGTTGTAGTTGATGTTGTTGTAGGTTGCAGTTAAAGCACCATGTATGTTGTATATGGCACCTCCACTTTTGGCTGTGTTGCCTGTCAAGGTACTGTACTTAACTGTTAAGCTACCTGTCTCCACATGAATCGCTCCACCCATGGTTGCTTGGTTGTTATTGAAGACGCATTGATCAACACTTGCAATACTATGGCCCTCATATCCAGTTCCAAGTATATCAATGGCACCTCCTCCTCTGGTACCTACTTTTGCAGTGTTACCTGTAAAGTTTGAGTTAGAAACCCAACATTTGGCATTGTAGGAGAATATTCCTCCACCGTTACCGTAAAGTCCATCACCACTTCCAGTGGCTGAGTTGCTTGAGAAGTTGGAATTTTTAACAGTCAAAGATGAACCTTCATCGTTTACTATTGCACCGCCACCTGTTGATGCACTGTTTCCTAGAAATAGGCAGTTGTTTACAGTTATTTGTGCCATGTAACTGTGTATTGCTCCACCGTATCCACAGTCCTTACCTCCTCTAGCTGTGTTGTACTTGAAATTAGTGTAACTTATGGTTATTGGGGCGTGGTAGTTGTAGATAACTCCTCCACTACCCTTCAAAACATGGTTGTTTAAGAAGTTTGATTTAACTATCTGTAGCAGGTTATCTGCATTGTAGAGGAAACCACCTAAATTATAGGCTCCATTATTTTTACCTGTGCAACCTGTTAACGTTAGTGATCCATGGTAGTTTACAAGGGCTCCACCTTTACTACTTGCGTAGTTGTTGGTGAAATTACATGAACTTGCCAGGAGCTTACCGTAGTTGTTGTCAATAGCACCTCCACTATTTGCTTTGTTGCTATTAAAAATACAATTTTTAACAAGCATGGTACTTAAACTGGTTTGGGTTGAACCTCCATTCTCATTGAATAACGCACCACCACCTCCATTAACAGTATTTCCTGTGAATTTGGAGGAATTAATCTGTACAGTGCCTCTGAAATTTCTAAGTGCTGCTCCCCCACCAGTTACATGGTTGTAATTAAAGTTACAGCTTGAAATTGATAGTTTTCCAACGTTAAAAATAGCACCACCGCCAGTAACAGCTTTGTTGCTTGTGAAGTTGGTGTTTGTGATAGCAAGGGCTGCTTGATTGTAAATAGCTCCTCCAAAGCCAGATGTTGCACCGTTACTTGTGAATGAGGAATTTATAATGTTGAGGCTGCCGTACTTGTTGTATATCGCACCGCCACTGTTTTTAGCAAGGTTCCCTGTAAACGAGGTGGATGTTAGGGTTGTTTGCCCAGAATTATGAAGTGCACCAACAGTACTTCCCTTTCCACTGCTCATTCTCAAATTGCTTATTTTTACTGTAAATCCGGATTTAATAGTGAATATACTTCCTAAATTTTGTCCGTTTACTATGGTGGTTTTAGAACTTTTTCCTGTTAGCTTAATACTCTTGGAAATTATAATGCCATGCTCGTAGTAGGTTCCACCAGCAATAAACACGGTTCCTCCGCTTGAAACTGTACTAACGGCATTTTTAATGGTTTTTTTAGGGCCGGACTTACCGTTCCAAGTTGGGCTCTGACCATTCCAACTGTCATGACCGTTGGGTGTCACATAAATTCCTGCAGAACTTGCAGATACACAGTTAACATTCAAAGAAATAGTTAAACTCAATCCAAACAAAATTACAATCATTACTAAATATTTTTTATATGGTTTCAAAATTTTTTCATCCACAATTCCCACCCACTCATTAAATTGATCTCCCCTAAACTTCTGTTTGATTCATTCAATATTATACAAATGTTTGTTTAATTCAAGAACTTATTCACTCTGATATATACTAGAAAAAATATCTTTGTGATTATATTCACATTTTACTATTATTAATCTGCACCTTAAAGGAACTGTTTTTGTAGTGATTGAACAAGAATAATCCCCGGATCGAAATAAACAAACCCTGTACAGTTTTATATTTGAACTTAATATTGAGTACTGGCAGGTGGTACCATGTTCTTTGATTTTAAAATTTAAAAAAAATAGAAAAAGAAGAGTTTGGATCTCTAGGATCCATTACTTGGATCTGTAGGGTCTGTTGGTACGGTTGGATCAGTTGGTTGGGTCGGATCTGTAGGGTCTGTTGGTTGGGTCGGTTCAGTTGGTGTATCTACCGATCCTGTATCTGAACCACTATTTGAGTTGTAGTTGGTATCAGTTGACTGGCTAGTTTGAGTGTTCTGGGTGCTGGTATCTGATTTTAATGCAGTTGTATTTGTAGTAGTTTGATTAATTGTGGTGTTGTTAGTTTGATTAACAACTGGTGCTGTGATATTAGTTACCATTCCACTGGACTCTGGAAAGAAGTAGAGGGTCAAACTCAAAATCAATATTATGGGTATTAATACGGCTGTTAATTTATAATCCTTGTCCATTTAAGTATCCCCAATAATTTATTAACCCGCTTTGAGCATCCTGCGGGTGACTGCTCTAAAATCTATTTTTAATATTATATAATATTTACCTAAACTGAAATTTAGTTCAAACTGAATATGAGTGTTCTTCTGAAACAAAAAAAGATGATTTAGGAAAACTCATGATCAAAACATAACTCAACAATTAACCTTTAAAAGATTTAACCCTTTTATTAGCATATAAACTTAAAATAAGGGTTAAAACAGCCAGTGGGAATAGTATGTTGTGAACACTGAGTCCGTATGGTGTGCTGTTAAGTATGGTTCCAATAATTGAGGTTATTGGTAAACTTATTCCAATACTGATGCCTATAACTGCCTTCTTGCTGATTCTGTTTTTTCCAGCGAAGAATATTCTGGTCAGTGGGTAACCCACCAAGAATAACATGTACAACAATCCAATGAAGTAGG
Organism: Methanobacteriota archaeon; assembly: GCA_023430285.1. Lineage (GTDB taxonomy): Archaea > Methanobacteriota > Methanobacteria > Methanobacteriales > Methanobacteriaceae > Methanobacterium_B. The sequence goes on from JAEZAV010000051.1 coordinate 3,320, forward strand.
AAACCACGCCAATATTTTGTATTTTAACGAAGTAGGTTATCAAAACAAAAATACTCAACAGATCTATTATTACAAGATCTAAGTAGAATCCTTTATTGATTGTTTCAGATTTTGAAGTTTCAACAGGTTTTTCCTCTTCTTCCACTTTTTTTATGAATTTTTCACGGATGTTGTCTTCTGTCACAACCAATTTATCAGGTTCAGAGTTTGGTTCTTGGGTTTCAACTGGTTGACTTTCTGGTTTAGGTACCGGTGTTTCATTTGGAATTTCTTCAGTTTCAACTGATTTTTTTGTCAGTGTCTTAATGTTTTGTGAAATTTCCTCCATCCCTTCCCTTCCGGTTGTTTTTTCATACTTCAGGGAGTTGTAATGATTAATTCTTCGAATATATGCAGATATGGACATTACCATAATTACTACTGAAAGCACCATCACAAGTGATTTGATCTTCAGACCAAGGTAAGAAAACATGAGAATGATACTCACGATCAGAGTAAGCAAAACACTGAACTCAAGTAAAAGTACGGGTTTACGTAATATGTCTTTATAATCTTCTTCAGGCCTTATTAAAGCTATTAATGAGTACCCTATAAACAGGAAGAAAAGTGCAAAGAATACCAAGTCCAGTATGTACTTCCCACTGAAATTAGGAAAGGATATTAAAATGATATAAACAGCTGTTAAAAGGAATATTATACCCAAATCCTTTGAATATAAACGTTTCATATTGTATTATCTCCACTAAAAGTTAAATTTAATATTATCTGATCTGATGGTCAGTTCATGTTGATTGGATCGTTGTCTAGGTCTTCATCTGACAATTTTTAGACCAACAATTAATTGAATTTGTTTTAGTTTAAATAAACCTTGTCCATGAAAATTATGATGAAGGGTAATTTAAAAAAATGATCCTGTGAATTTATAATGTTCAAACACCTTTTTTTAATATATATAATATGTCATCATTGAGTTACCTCTGACTATGTAGTTTTATTAAAGTTTAGGGATGTTTAACCCTAGCTTTAGTAAATCAACTATTAGTAGTTAATTAGTAATAATATTCGATTAAGGGGTGTTAAACTTGTTTTATATGCATATTAACTGTTTGTTTGTTGTTCCATAACTGGTTATTACTACTTTGACAATTAGGAGGTATTACCCTTGTTAAGAAAAGGTATAAATAAGGATAATTTAAGGAAAAATAGTTTTATTAGGGCTTGTTTAGTTATAATATTAACGCAGTGAGCTTAAACGAAATTAGTTGTTTCAAAAACCTCTAAATGCATTTTAAATTAAAAAAACAGCCCTAAGAATGCCTTTTTTACAGTTTTAAACCAAAACATTTATAAGCAATTGTAATGTGATTATTGATTAGCATATTTTCCATCAAAATATTTAAGTATCAAAACTTTTTTTTGATGGGTTGTATACGGAGGCGATATAATTAAGCGAAAATTGTTCATGTCAGTGCTACTGCTGTTTAGTTTAGCACTTATTTTGAATGTAAATACATCGGCTGCAGCATCATCAAATGCTACGCTGAAGGTTTCAAGCGTTGATCCTACAAATAACGCTATAATACATGATAGTCAATCAATCAAGGTTAAATATACTAAAACAGTGAAATCTGGAAAAGTATGGGTTGTTCTAAAGAAAGGAACAGGAAAGTCAGTAACTGTTAATACGGAAGTTAAAGGTAACACACTCACCATTACTCCAAAACAAGCACTTGGAATTGGTAAATATTCACTTACAATTCATTCTGGAACTGTTAAAGATGAGAATGGAGTAAGCAACAAACTTTTAAAGACAAGTTTCACAGTTTCACCATTAACATTGGCACAGATGAAAGATGGAATCAAAAGGGCAGAAAAATATTACGCAAACAATGGAAGGTTACCAAACACAGTAAGCTATGGAAGCACTAAGTACTCCATAACTCAATTTAACCAGATCATTTCAACTCAGGGTTTAACCATTAAAAAACCTAAAGTAGTTTCTGCAGCTGCTGCAGTTTCAGATGTGATGAAAAAAGCATCTAAATATAGTTACAGCAGTGCAGCACACACAGGAAAGGATATGGAACGAATTGGAAGTGGAGATTGCTGGGCTATGAGTGACTATTTGTACACTCACTTAACTGCTAAAGGAGTTAAAAGTAGAATCATCCAGTACGGAACTGCTTACTCAAGTAATCACAGATCAGTACAGTACTACAGCAACAACAAATGGGTGGACGTACCCTACAGAACTTACTTCAAAACCAACATGTTCAACAACACACAAAGTTACGGAACAGTTATAAGGGGATAAAAAACCCCCTTTCCCTCTTTTTATATAATACAATTAAAGTTCAAACCTATTTTTTATTCTCGGCTACTTGTTCTAGTTCATAGGTTGGATGAACTTATGGAAATTACATTACAACAAATTTTCTACGGAGATCTCTGAACTGTCTTCAAAATTCCTAACTTGCATTTTTAACATAACTTTTGCGATTTTGATCACATTAATTTTCTAATCATGACATGGCACTGGAAAATTTTAGCTATTACTGGTACTCATTTTAAGAAAAAGGATTATTTTTACCAGTTTCACAAATTTACACCTAAATAGTCCTTATTTAATATAGACTAATATGGGACTTTAATAGTTAATTAAACAGTTTATTTGACATTTAGATTTAAAAGCGACTTTAATACAGATTTTCTTTTCAGCATCAATTGATCCACACTATCGGTATTGGGTTTGAATATGTGTAACTAATATGATCGGGGTTACAATAGTGGTTGTTAACCGAAAATAATATCTGAAGAAGCTTATCAGTACAACCGAATTTCAAAAAGCACAGATGGACTTTTAAATTAAAAAAATCGCTCTATGAGGGCTTTTTTTTAGAAAATAAACCAAAGCTTTTATATAGTAGGTTGAAGTGATTCAGTGTTAGGTTTGGTATGCCCTAAAATAACGAGTTATTTTAAGTATATCAAACATGGAGGCGGTAAAATTAAGCGAAGTTTACTTTTATCAGTGCTACTACTATTTAGTGTGGCAATGATTTTTAGTACAAATTTCAGTAGCGCAGCTTCTGTTAATCAAACAACAACAGTGAAACATAAAACAACAGCAACGCAAAAAGTAACATCATCCACCAATGAAGGATTAACTGCAGCACAAATCAAAGACGGTTACCAAAGAGCACAAAAATTCTACAACACCAACTACAGACTACCCAACTACATCAGCTACGGAACTAAAAAAATTCCAATAGCAACGTTTCAGAAGATACTAGCTACACAGAATTTGAAGATTAAATTGTACTCAGGCAACAACAGACCTGTTTACATCACAAGTGATAACATAAACAACCCATCAATTGACAATGCAAGGGTAAATAGCATAGTTAAGGGTTTAAATGCACTGGGTATAAGGGCCAAAGCCCTTGGTCTAGGGCCAAACACACATATAACAGCTCTTACAGCTAATATTCCAAAAAATGCCCTGATAGTAGATATCTATGGAGGGGCTGATGCGGGACTCATTTATGAAATGGCATCATCATGGTACAAATCATTGAAGGGCAGTAAAAAGGTATTCACTGTTTACTGGCCAACATCAAAGTGTATAACTGGTTTAAATTACCTTGTACGTGCACATGATGACAATTACAGTCCATCATCATTCAAAGGTTTAGCACATCCAGATCAATTTTTAAAGAAAAATGGATATGACTACATCTACTCTGGAGTTATCGCTAATATTGTGAGCTCAATTGCAACACAATCAAAGAGTTAAAAAAAACTAGAAATTAGTATTATTTGAGGGGAACCCTCCCAAATAATTACTTTAAAATTTTTTTTATTTTTCTAAATTTTTCTAACAAATTATAACTCAATTACAGTTGAATGAATCAAAGGATTTTAGTAGTAAACTCAAATACATCCACAAAATTCAATTAAAAACTAGTTAGAAAATAGTTAGTAACGAGTCAAAAATAATTCGTGGCAACAAATATAAGTAATATTTTATTAAAAGGTTTATTATCGAGTCTAAGAATTGATAAATTTAAATCTTTTACATTTAGGGAGGGGTTTCATCAGACTTAAATTAGTCCTACCAGTACTGATGTTGTGCATGGTATTTTTTATGGTGCAGGGCACCATGGATCATGCTTCAGCTGCAAGTACAAACCAAACAACAGTATCAAAAACCAATCAAACAGTAACGAGTGCAACAGCTTTAAAAACCACAAGCAAAAGTACTGAAACTAAACTAGTTAGCTCAACTAATAAGGTGTACTTTAAGCCTGCTCAGATCAGGTCAGCTGCAACAACTGTGAAAAATTCCATACTCCTAAACCATAAACTGCCTAGTTATGTTACAATAGGATCAACAAAGGTTAAGATGCCTCAATTTTTAGAACTTCTAACAACCACAATCATAAAGATCAATTACAAGGACTCAACAAGCATTTTACTTAAATCAGTGACCAATTCAACAGGAACAGAAACAATAAAAACATCGAACTTCAACAAAACATCGTATCTAATGGCAGCTAAAACTTTAAAGAAATACATGGACACCTATCATAAAGTTCCGGGTGTTTACAAAACCAGCAATGGCAGAATGGACTACAGTAACTTGATTTATACGTACTGTAAGATCATTGATTTTTACAATGTCCAGAACAGACTTCCAAACTACGTGTCTGTAACCACCTTTAAAAAGGTCATAGCACTCAGACCAGTTTACATCACAAGTGACAACATCATCAATAAAACTGCAGATAATGCAAGGATAAACAGCATAGTAAAAGGCCTAAGGGCACTGGGATTGTATGCTGTAAACTGGGGATTGGGTCCTAATTCTCATGTCGCAGTATTAGGACAAACTAACATACCTAAAAATGCATTGGTAGTGGATATTTATGGAGGAGCCTGTGCAGGAACACTCTATGAAATGGGGTTAGATTGGTATAAGAATTTAAGAGCATCGAAAAAGGTTTACACAATTTTCTGGCCACCTTCAACTCAGATAACAGGACTTGACTTCTTACCAAGGGCACATGATGACAACTTCACACCAAAGTATGGGGAAGTCAATGGATTTCCAAACCAAGTTGATGTTAACAAAGATGGAGTCTTTGAAACAGGTCTGCCTGGGCGGGAAGATGGACTGGCACATCCAGACCAATATTTACATTCCAACGGCTACCAGTATATTTACTCCGGTGATATCAGCACAATTGTAAACGCTATCTACAAACAAACATTAACCTAAATGAATCAGTTTATTCAGATAACTACACGAAATTCATGATTAGATGAGCTGATTCATACATCTATTTTTTTTTTACAATATCTTAAGATTGAATACTATTTTAATGAACAAGTTAACAATTAAAACTTGAAATAATCTTTTTTTATTCCAAGGATTTAAATAATCCTGACAAGATAACAAATGATTGTAAATTTTGGGGTAAATTTAAGTTTCATAAGTACATGGATCTGGGGGTAGCTAGGATCAAGAAAAAATCGTTAATCATTTTCTTACTAATCATTGGAGTTGGGGTTTTAGTAAATTTCAACGTTAGTTCAGCAGCATCAATCCAAGGCACTGAAATCACATCTAACACAAGTTCAACCCTAAACAACACAAACAATCCAGATGTTACACCTAAAACTCTTAAAGCTTCAAATTTAATATCCAAAACTGTTGGAGAATCACCAAACTATGACTCAATGGGTGATGCTGATGTTTCAGTTCTAAGTTCAGCGTCTAATTCATCTCCAAATTATCTTAGAAATGTAGTTTTTGCTGTAATTGTGAATAATAACGGTCCAAACAATGTTTCCAATATTAATGTAGCATTAAAATTAAACAAAACCAATCTTAAATGGATTTCAGATGATTCTAAAGGATTATATAACCCTAACACAGGAATTTGGTCCATAAATAATTTAACAACTGGAAATCGAACAGTTCTCCATGTTGTTGAACAAGTTTTAACCTACGACAAAACAGTCACAGTCATGTCTAATTTTACATCGGGATCGTTCACTGACACAGATCCAAATAACAACTTTTCAATACTCAATTTAACAATACCAAGGGCTTCAGATCTCCAAATTACCCAGAGCACAGCAAGATATAATGTTAAGTATCTTCATACATTTGTAGTTGCAGTTACAGTTAAAAATAACGGACCAAGTACGGCTAAAAATGTGGTTGTAAATTGCGGGCTCGACCCAAATGTTTATGCTCCCGTATCCTATTCCCAAAACAGAAATTACGATCCATCAACTGGGAACTGGACTGTTGCCTATCTTAAAAGCGGTTCCAGTATAACTTTACATATTTTCGTTCGGATGCTGGCATTCAACAGTGTTGTAAGTAACATTGTAAGTGTATCTTCAGACACCTATGATTTTAACAGATCTCAAAACAGGGCAAAAATGTTGATAACAACACCAGCTTTAACAGTGAATTCTCTTGCAAGTTCCCTTAAAATTGGTACCAGTTCAAGATATCAACAGGCAGTTAACATTGTAAATTGGGTTCGAGACAACATAGTTTATTCTTTCTACTACAACACCAGGTACGGTGCTTCAGACACACTGCAACGACTGAAGGGTAATTGTGCAGACACAGCCCATCTTGTTGTAGCTTTAGCAAGAGTGTCAGGTTTTTCTGCAAGGTACAAACACGGTACATGCCACTTCATTGAAAGTGGACATTGGTATGGGCATGTTTGGGCAGATATTTATGTGAATGGTAAATGGTACTCAGCTGATGCTACTGGATACAAAAACACTTTGGGTGTGATCAAAAATTGGGACACTTCCACCTTCACACTCCATGGAACATACAACACACTGCCATTTTAAAAATAGGATCTAAATTCATAGGTCCTATTTTAAATCAACATTCCTTCAATATTATGGCAATGGATCGTAAAAACCATCAAATGATGATCATCCCATACACATGTTCCAGTTATAATAAGTGTTAAACTGATTTTTCTTAGATATTTATTTCATCATCCAGTTTGTCCAATGCCTGAATAATGTCTTGAATTATGTCGTCTAGATCTTCAATTCCCACACTCAAACGGAAAAATCCGTTTTGGAAATTTTCAGGGTACAGGTACTGACGTTCGTCATTTTCACCAATGAAAACTATCAGGCTTTCATCGTGTCCCAGTGACACCGCAGATGTGATGAGATTCAAATGACTAACAAAGTTGTTGTGGGTATCATGATCAGCATTAAGACCAAAGGCAAGTACACCCCCGTAACCTGGTGACATCTGGGAACTTGCCACTTGATGATTTTCATGGCTTTCAAGACCTGGATATGATACGAAACTTATTTTTGGATGTTTCTCTAAAAATTCTGCGACTTTCAAAGCATTTTCATTGTGTTGCCTCATTCTAAGGGCTAAAGTTACTGATCCCCTCATAATGAGCCAAGCATTGAATGGACTTATGGTGCCACCGAGGTTTACCTGGGACTGTTGACGTATGATGTCTAGATACTCCTTTTTTCCAGAAATTGAACCTCCCATTGAATCTCCATGACCATTTATATATTTTGTAAGACTTTCAATAGAGAAGTCCGCACCCAATTCAATTGGGCGTTGATTAAATGGTGATGCCAATGTATTGTCTACTGAGAGCAGTGTCCCATTTTCATGGGCTATTTCTGCAATTTTTTTTATGTCAGAAATGGACAGAGTAGGATTTCCAGGTGTTTCAATGTGTATTAATTTTGTGTTCGGACGAATAGCAGATTTAACTGCTTCTATGTCAGTTGTGTCTATTATGCTTGTTTCAACATGGAATTTGTTGTTGAATAATTCGTTTAGTAGTCTGTAGGTTGCGATGTAGGTGACTTTTGAAAAGATCACATGATCCCCAGTTTCAAGGAGAGCAAAGAAAAGTCCGGATAATGCTGCAACTCCACTTGCAAGCACTACACAATCCTCACTATTTTCAAGTGATCCTATCCTTTCTTGTAAGTATTGTTGGTTGGATCCTCCATTTCTTGTGTAGAGATTTCCATCTGCACTGCTCCAGTTTAATTCGCTGGGATCATGGGGTAATTTATAACTGTTTCCCATGGTTATGGGACGTTTAAGTGCTTTTGTTTCTTTATCAATATCATTGCCTACGTGAACAGCTTTTGTTTGAAATTTGAGTTCTTTTTCATAATTTTTTTTCATTTTGATCATTTCGAAGAGTTTGTAATTTTTTTTAATTCTTAGATTTTATATCACACAACCATCTTATAACAATTGTTATATTTTTCTGTTGGTTCCTGGGAGCAATGGAAATATTTATATACTAATATAACGATCGTTATATAATGAATATAACTATAGTTATATTCTTAACTTTCTACTGAAAATCAAAACTCAAAAAAGATAATGGAGGAAAAAAATGAAAATTTTTGTGGATGATATCGAAACCAGTTCAGACTACAAAGACGATAGTAGATGGGTTGAATATGAACTCTTAACACATCTCAACGGTACTCTAAAAAATGAATACAACCAGTAATTCTTAATATTTCCAAATTTTTTTTATTTGGTTGACAAACAGAAATAAGGTTTATTCTAGATTATATACCATTTTACCCTATTTAGGGACATAATTTATTTTAATAGGCCAACAGTCTGAATTTAAAAAAAGAAGAAAAAAATTATGAACAATAAAATGTTTGAATAAAAGGATTCAAACAGTTTTATTTATGCAAATATAGAATTTATTGCTTTTAATACTTCTACTGCATGTAAATACATAACCTTAGCATAATTTGCTTGATTAACGTATTGTTCATAGACTATGGTCGGAATTCCTTTCTTTGCTATAGGAATTGTTACATAGGTTGGACTGGTTCCTTTTACATAATGGTTAATTAAACCAGTTGTGTACGGGGAACTAGCAATTTTTGAAGCATAACTGTCAGATTTTGAATCCTGCAGTGGTGCAAAAACAAAGTTAGGATATCCACTGTATACTTCTTCGCCCCTACCAGTATTTCCATGCACATCCATTACTAACTTGTAGGAAGTTCCAATATTTGGCACAACATACTTATTTGCTAATGTTTGCCCTTGAGATCTACCAGTAGCGTAATTGTCACCATTGTAAACAATTACATCAAATATGGTAATCTGCACGTTTTTTAATGATTTAGACATTGCATATATGGCATTTAACATTGCAATATGTGTTTGTACTTCTAGTGGATGTACACCAATTATAATTGCTACTTTATTTGTTCCAGTACCTATAGGATTTAATCTAAGAACCTTTCCATAACTTTCGGATCCTAATACTTTAGAAGTCTTAAAAAACCCACTTGTAGCGTTAACAGTAGCTGCAGGACCTAAAGTTTGGGCGTACCATGATTTCAGTGTAACACTACTTGGTAACTTGTTGTT
>JAEZAV010000071.1 GCA_023430285.1 Methanobacteriota archaeon
ATGATACCATGTTAGATATTAAACTTTTCAGGGAAAATCCTGATTTAATTCTTGAATCAGAAAAAAAACGTTTCAGAACTACTGAAAATGTTGAAAAAGTAATTGAATTCGATCTCAAATGGAGAAATGGTTTAAAAAAGCTCAACGAACTTCGTGCAGAGCGAAACAAGTTATCCAAATCATTCAACGAAGCAAGAAAACAGGGCAAGGATGAGCTTAAAGCTCTCCAGAATAGGGCCAAGGAAATTTCAACTGAAATTAATGAGCTTGAACCTAAAATTTCAGAGTACATAGAAGCACGAGATGAGTTCAGGTACAAAGTTGGAAACATTCTAGATTCTGATGTTCCAGTATCTGAAACAGAAGAAGATAACCTGATCATATCGGAATTTGGAGATATGCCCTTCTTCTCATTTGAACCTGCAAATCATGTGGATTTAATTGAAACCATTGATGGTGCAGAATTTAAACGAGCTGCAGAAGTATCAGGCTCCAGATTTTATTACCTGAAGGAAGATATTGTTTACCTCAACATGGCACTCCTAAAATTTGCAATGGACACCCTTTCCCAGAAGGGTTACGAAATATTTCAAACACCATTCTTCATAAAACACGATGTTATCAAGGAAACAGCAGAACTGGCAGATTTTGAAGAAACACTCTACAAGATCGAAGGTGAAGATCTCTTCATGATAGCAACCTCTGAACAAACCCTGGCAGCCCTGCACAGGGGCGAAATAATAGATGAAAGAACGTTGCCACGCAAATATTGCGGATTATCTACTTGCTTTAGGAGGGAAGCAGGATCCCATGGTAGGGATACCCTTGGAATTTTCAGGGTTCATCAATTTGAAAAAATTGAACAGTTCATATTCTGTGATGCTGACTCTTCAAGGGATCTGCACCAGGAACTGCTTGAAAATGCAGAGCTCATCTACCAGAAACTCGGACTTCCCTACAGAATTGTATCCATTGTCTCGGGTGAGTTGAATGATAATGCTGCCAAAAAATATGACCTTGAAGCATGGTTCCCTGGATCTTCAACCTACAGAGAGCTGGTATCTTGTACCAACTGTGGAGATTATCAGGCCCGTAAATTGAATGCCCGCTACGGTATTCATGGTGATTCAGATTCATTGAAAATGTGCCACACCCTAAACAGTACTGCAATTGCAACAGAAAGAACCATTTGCTGTATCTTAGAAAACTATCAACAGGAAGATGGTACAATCAAAGTTCCAGAAGTTTTAATCCCTTACATGAATGGTAAAACTGTTTTAGGACTTTAATTTTTTTTAATTTTTTCTAAGTTTGTGTGGCAAAACCCAGACCTATTAATAATATATCCCATATAAATATTAACCGACTGGTTTTTGTAAAGAAGTCAATCGAATATTTATATGGTATGAAGACCAAATACCAATAGAATTGATTATGATTTGGAGAAACAGTAGTTTATTACTCTAAAAAAATCATGGAGAGGTGAACCGAATGTACAAAAAAATACTTTTACCAACAGATGGTTCCGAATTTGCTAATAAAGCTGCAGAACACGCAATATGGATAGCTAACGCCAGTGGAGCCGAAATAATTGCATTAAATGTTATAGAAACCTCCTCACTCGTTGGATTACCTGCAGAGGATCTCATAGTCCGAATAAAGGATATGCTCAAGGAAGAAGGAAGACAGGCACTAGAACACATATTTGAAATGGCGAGCAAAGAATCTGTTGAGGAAGGGGAACTTAAAGTAACCCTAAAAACAAAGGAAGGTTCACCCGCAGATGTCATCCTAAAAACAATTGAAAAAGAGGATGTTGATCTGGTAGTAATTGGAACTTCAGGAAAACATGGTTTGGACAGATTCCTCCTAGGAAGTGTCACAGAAAAGGTTGTGAGATCTGCTAAGTGTCCTGTTTTAGCCGTGCATTAAAAAAAAAAACTAATTATAAATTTTTTTAGTTTATTGATTTTTTTTATTTAATTTTATTTATGGCTGGTGTATAAAATGCTTGTAAAAGAAATAATGGCAAAGGATATTATCTCTGTTCATGTCCCTGGAAATCGTGCAAACGCCCTGGAAATCATGAGAAAGAAGAAAGTATCTGGATTGCCTGTAGTAAAAAATGGAACTGATCAATTGGTAGGCGTACTAACAAGAACAGATCTTGTTGAAAATCCTGATGAAGAACAGATAGCACTGATAATGACTCGAGACATCATTACTGCATCACCAGATGATAGTGTTAAAACAGTTGCAGAGAAGATGATCAACAACAACATCAGAAGAATACCCATAGTTGAGGAAGGAAGGTTAGTAGGACTTGTAACAGCTTCAGATCTGGTTAACAAAGCACTCTGGAAGATGGAAATTCAAGAACCTGCAGAGGATTACATGATCCAAAACATCCCAACCAGCTGGGAGGGTACTCCATTAAATGTTGCCTTTGAAATAATGAGATACTACAGACTAAAAGTACTTCTCGGATTGAACAACGACGGTAAACTCACTGGAATACTTACTGAAACAGATTTTATCGAAGAAAGTGAAGTAGTTTCTGAGAGAACTGTGCACAACACTTCTGTAGGTACAGAAGGAGATAAATGGTCTTGGGACAGTAAGAGCGTCCTTTACGTCATTAAGAATCATCTTAAATTCTCTGATAAAAAGATAAAAGACGTTGCAAACACAGACCTGGTTATAGTTACAACGAAAACCTCGGTACAGGAATGTGCAAATAAAATGAGGCAGAGAAACATCGAACAAATTCCTGTTATTGATGTTGAAGGAGACCTTGTTGGATTAGTAAGAGCCGTCGACTTAATAAAAGCCATAAATGATTAAAATGTCAGAAACACCCATAATTAAGATCAAATCCAACCCTGAAACCATTAAAATAATTGCCAAGAAAAGGGGTGATGTGTCGATTCAAGACATCAACCTCAGATTGATCATGGCCAACTTGTGGTGGGAACAAGCCCCTGAACTTGAAACTTTCTTCAATGTCATGGAACTCACCATAAAGAGGGCTTTAAATGAGGTTTATCCCCACGATGTCATGACCATTGATTACACCTACTCTGCAGATGATGATTTGAAGGATGCATCTGAGATAGTTGTTGAGATAACCAACATCAAAGCAGATGATATGGATGTGGACATAGGTGGAAGATTTATAACCATCGGAGGATCAGATTCCAGAGGCTTTTTCAAGAAGTTGACAAGTTTCAGAAGGAAGTTCTCGCAAGATGTTCACAAGGAAATCTGATATCTTCAATCATTTTATTTTTAAATAAAAAAAAAAGTATAACTTAAATTTTTAATTATTTTTTAATGGTACCCTATTTCTTAAATGTTCCTTCGTATCTTGGGTAAAACTTCTATTAAAAGTTGTTCTGCATCTTCTTGATCAGCAACCTTTCTTGCAACAAGTTTACCATTTTTAAAAACCGTCACATTCCGTCCATCGGATTCCAACATGGCGATTCCCATTTCAACAGAACATTTCACACTGCCAATTTGTTCAAGTTCGGCACATGTTTGTTTGATGTTTATGGAGTATGGAAGTTCAGTTTCAAACATTATCTTGTTGGCCTCATCTTTACATGGTTTGTAAACAACGAGCTCCTTTTTTGTTTCACCATGTCCACTGATGTCCAGTGTTACACGTTTAAATCCCACTGCCTTCAGTTCAGAATCAAGATGATTAAGCACTCCTAAATTCAGAAGTTTTTCAATATTTTCAACTTCTAATATGGCCATATCCTCTTGATCTCTGACCCTAACCACCCTCGAACCAGAAAGGCCCTTCAAAAGAGACTCTGCATATTTCAATCTGTTGATCTTCTTGGGTGTGATCTCAGAGTTTTTTGATATTCTGGTTGCCATGCATGTGGTTGATGGAGAATATTCTATTTTAAGTAGGTTTAAGGCTTCTTTAACATCATCTGATGTGAATCCTGCCATTACAAGTGGGCTTTTAATTTCCAGATCGTAGTTCACAATTATGCCTGGTCTGTCCTCGAGCAGGTCAGTTATGTTGGTTCCATCTATAATTTCCAATTCATTTTCCCCTGCAATTTCCACTAATTTGGCGTACATCTTAGTTTTACAGATGTAACACCTGTTTGGAGGGTTGGATCGAAATGCAGGGTCATTAAGATAATTATCTTCAACAACCCTGTGTTTTATTCCCAGTTCCCCGGCAATTTTGGTTGCGTTTGCAATAAAATCTTGAGGCATAACTCCATTATCAACTGTGACAGCAAGGGTTTCCTTTGATACTTCTGAAGCTATTTTGGCTACTAAAGAACTATCAGCCCCTCCAGAAAAGGCTATTAAAATATTTTTATCCCTTAAGTAATCCTTTAGGTTTTGCAGTTTTGTTTCGACTTCCATCTGAACCTTCCTGAAATTATTATTATGAAATTTGGTTAAATCTTGTTAAGAATTAACTTAACTTGTTAATGGTGATTTAAATAGCTATTTTTTTGATGTAATCAAGAACTGCCAGAGCATCCATTCTCTTAACATCAATGGCATGGACTTCTAAAAATTTTTGTATTTGTTCTACCTTTGATTTTTCGAGTCCAGATTCAGCAAATACTTTAGAATAGCTTCTTTTAGGATAATATATTGATTTGGCAGTTTTTATCAGTAATTCGTAGTCCTTTCTGTTAAGTACGCCTTGTTCCAGGGCTGCCTTGAAGGTGTAGTTTATGCTTATAAGTGCTTCTGATAGTTGTTCCATTGTATCAGGGTTTATAACCACGGCCACATCATCATCAGATTCTATAAATCCGGTTTTGTAGTCCATGTAAACCTGACCCACTCCAACCATCCCAAAATCATCCAGTTCTGAAGCCCTTAATGCTCCCATGCTTGCTCCTCCAACCACTTTAACATCCTTTTTTAGTGCTTCGAGAATTTCTTTGTGGGAAACTGCAGGTGCCTTATGAAAAACTCCGTCAATAATTCCTATAATATCGGGTTCATCAGTTAAAGCCTGAATTATATCTCCTCTTGCTACTGGAGGGCGATAATCTGCTTTTAGGATTGTTTCTGCTTCCTTGGGCTGTAGTGAGGGTCCTGTGAAAATTATTATTTTCTTGTTTATAACCATGGGTGCACCAAATTTAGATGATTAATGTTATCCAGTTTATCAATTGAAAAAATTACCTTTTTTTCTATGTTGGATCACATGACTATTGGTTCTCATCTTAAATATTTTTTAAAATGGTTGGTTCAAATTAGGTTTTCAAGGATCCAGTTTTTTGTACACATAAATTTTATATAACATAAACAAACAATAATGAAACAATGTTATGTTACATTACTTATGGTTTTGAGGTGATCAATTGAACCAAGATTTAATATCTAAAAAAGAATTGTTAGAAATCACTGGAATTTCTTATGGACAGTTATATCGCTGGAAACGGAAAAAACTAATACCAGAAGAATGGTTCATAAAAAAATCAACATTCACAGGACAGGAAACTTTCTTTCCAAAATACAAGGTGATTGATAGGATTGAAAAAATAAAAAATATGAAGGGCGATATTTCATTAGACAGCCTTGCAGACATGTTATCTCCAGATTTAACAGAAAAAAGAGTGAGCGCAAAAGAACTCAAGGATCGTAACATTGTTTCAGAGGCTACGTTGGATTTCACCAGGGAAGAATATGGTGAAACAAAAGAATTTCGTTTTGAACAAATTATTTCCATTTATTTACTGGATAAAATGTTCAAATCCGGAAAAATAGGACATTCTGAAGGTAAAATTGTGTTTCAACTATTCAATGACAAATATCAAAAATTCAAGGGAAAAAATTGTGAACTAATATTCTTCAGGAAAATGGGAGTATCAAGCTGCTGCATGGTCCCAGATTCTAGGGAAGTTCACTTCGAAGAAACCATAAAGATCATGGAAATTATGAATATCTCAGAATTAATTGAAGAACTAAAAATTAAGATGTTTTAAGGGAGGGGTTCAATATGGAAAATTTAACAGATTTAAAAATTTATGGACAGGGAAGTTCTGGTGGAGGCAAATTTAGAGACGTTAGTATCAAGGGAAGTGGCCAGATAAGTGGAGATCTGGAATGTAAAAAATATGAAGTTCTAGGTACTGGAGATATTAAAGGAGATTTAACTGCTGAAGAAGTTATGATAAAGGGACAATTCAAATTTGGCGGCCAGGTAAACGCAGTTGACCTCAAGGTTTATGGTGAATCAAATTTCCGAGGGGACATCTTCACAGATGAAGCATTATTTCAAGGAAGTTTGGAATCAAAGGGAGATCTAAATGCTGAAATCTGTAAAATCGAAGGAGGATTTGTAATCGATGGTCTTTTAAATGTAGAATTATTTGAACTGACCATGTACTGGCCATGCAAAGTATCAGAAATAGGCGGAACCAACATTACCATAAAAAAGGATGCTAAATTCAGCTTCTTAGGTCTGAAAAATATGATAACTCCCCATTCTAACAAAGGTTTCTTGGAAGTTGATACAGTGGAAGGAGATGAAATTTATCTTGAAAACACCCATGCAAAGGTTGTCAGAGGAAAAAATATTACACTAGGGCCAAACTGTCAAATTGATAGATTGGAATATCAGAACAGTTACAAGGATCATGAAAGTTCAAGGGTAGTATCAACTGCAAAAATATGAGTTAATCCAGTAAAAGATCTTCGTGCAGTAGTTTGATCCTTTTAATTGCATGGTGGTTCTTTCCAAAACTTCCCTCCCACTTATTTACAACAAATTGTAGGTCCACCTCAGTTGTTCCACTTATGAGGTTGTCAGCTTGTGCCACAATTTTTTCCTCTACAGTGGTGGGAATGTAATTTCTTTTGGGTAAACCAAGATCTTCTGCTTCGTCACAGGGAATGCCCGCCCCAATATGTTTAAGGGTTATGTTGATGTAGCATTCTGGAAAGTTAAGGTCCCTCAGAATTTCAGCCCCTACAACTGCATGTTGGATGGAATGGGTTTTGGATCTGCCAATGTCATGTACCAGTGCACCGTACTCCACTTGTTCCATATCTACAGTTGTACCAGTTTTTTCGGAGTAGTTTTTAGCTATTTCCACAGCTTTTTTAGAAACAGCCTTAGAGTGAGCAACAACATTTGGAGGGCAGTTATAATCGTTTAAAGCTTTTAAGCATGTGTTTATATCCAAGGATTTCCCTCTGTAAGTTTGATTAATAAAATTTAGTTAGTAAAAATAGAAAAAAATAGTGAATGCAAAAAAAAATTTGTTTATTTATGCCAGTCTATCCATCATCTGTTTCAATTCAACTATTATCGTGGAGTTGTCCTGATATTCCAGGGATCCGCCACATTCTGGACATTCAAAGTTATTTTCTGTTGCTTCATCAAACTTGTAACGGTGTCCATTTAACTTGCATGAAAAGAACATGTTTCCTTCTTCGTACTCCAAGGATTCTTCAATTTCTCGGGAGAATTTTTCGAACTTTTCAGTTACAATGTCAGCAACCTTTTCTTGCTCAAATGTCCAGCTGTAAGTATACCACTGGGTTTCTGGGTCTTTACTTCGCTTGTAAGTTGCTATACCTGCGTCGTATAATTTATACAACACTTTTCGCACAATATTCAACCTTATTTCAGTTTCTTCGGCAATTTCTTCATCTGTTGTTTTACCATTTAACAAACACTCAATGATTGAAACACTACTTTGTTCATCATTGGTAATATCCATTAGAATTTCCTGAACTGCTGGATCTTTAAGCATTAATGCCCCTCCTATCACACATCTTTACTTGGTTCTTTGGAATTTGATATAAGGATTTCAAACACAATCATGAAATGAATTTAGTATGAAATCATGAATTTACAGTACCCTATTATGTAGCCAAACACAAATTGAAAGTAGTTAGTAACAAATATCAAAAATTTCCATTCCAAAGTTTTCAAACCATTAAAAAATCATTAATCTTAACGAAAATCTAATTTTGTTTCGTTTTAAGATTATTAACTTTGGTACTAAATTATATGGACACATTAGTATTTATAATTTGTTGAAGCCAGTTAAGACCATGTTAAATATGGACAATCAAGGCTTTTTAATCCTCCGAACTATCACTGCAGGAGTATGTTTTACAGAATCAAGCATCTCAACAGTTACATCCGCAATATCCCCTTCAAATGCCTTGCTCATATCATAAACCGTTTCTATATCAGTTTCATTACTTTTATGAAAATTTTCTGCAGCAGCTGCTATTTCCAATATGTGTTCTAGATCAATTGATTCTGAAATTCCAAGGGGTGTCGGTCCAAGCAGAGTCGAAAATCTCCCTAGCAAATACCCAAAAAACCCCATATCCGAACGTATGCCATCTACAGCAATTGGTAGTGAAGTGAACTTGGTGTTGAATATTTGGTAACTCGCATCTGTATCGATTATCATCACAGTCACATTTTTCCCATGATTTAACCGGATCTTAGAGGAAATATCCTTTGAAACACTGGTGGGATCGTCTGGCAGTAAAGAAACCATTGAACCTGGAACGTTACTAAGATCCACCCCTGCCTCTGATGCCGGTTTAAGGGCATGTTTAATTCCATAGTACTCAAGAATTACCTTCTTATGTGTTCTTGCCTCTGGTGGTAATTTTCTTAAGTTTTTAATTGTCCGGGGTTTGATCCTAAATATCGGACCAAATAAGTAACCCCATAAATATTTGGACCAAACATCTGCCAAAAGTATAGAGAGCAGTGATGGTTTAAATTCAGATTCATCAACCAACCTTCCCTGTGAAACTGATATTGGTGTTTCTGAAATGACAAGAAAGTCCCCATCTTCAAGCAGAGAAGCCGCATTATCTATTATTATGTCGTAAGCCTCATTAGGTTTGATATAACCCGTGTTAACCGGGATTGTTCTGTACACCATTTTGTTTTCTTTCCAATAATTTTTTAAAAAAAATAGTTGGGACACGTGAGATACATTTAATCTGCAGAACCCTTTACAGGCGGGGTCCATACTTTAAGGTCTATGCCCTCTATAATGACTCTTTTACCAACCACCTGCACAACAACTCCTGAATGTACCTTCTGCATCATGCAGTGGCCTGGAAGAAATCTGACTGTTTCACCGACAGATGGCAGTGGTCCTTCAACCAATCCTTCAAATCCTCCCACCATGCAAATCCCAATGTCCATGTAATCAAATTCACTTTCTGGATCCATTCTGTGACAAGGTCCTATCATGTGCACCGTTATAAGGCCGTTGTCTTCATCCAAGATCCTGGCAAAATGTATTATTGGACAGCCAAGGGGTCTGTATCGGATGATATCATCCTTTTTTAGAAGTTTTCTTGTGAAGGGGTAGAGAACTTCACGGCAGGATTCCTCGTTGGGAAGTGGATTCAAAATAAAATCTGCTTCATAACCATCAAGAACACCTACAGGCTTCTTTTCAGGGGTTATAATTTTTTCCTGGCGTAAGAATTCTTCAAGTTCATTTCTGTTCTCGTTAAATATTTCCTGAAACAAGAATCTGCACTTTCCAAGATCTGATTTTCTTTTTAAGAGGGAATGTGCAAATTCTTCGCATCGAGCATACCCACATATTCCACAGTTAAAACCAGGCAGTAG
The DNA here is from genome assembly GCA_023430285.1 of Methanobacteriota archaeon. Lineage (GTDB taxonomy): Archaea > Methanobacteriota > Methanobacteria > Methanobacteriales > Methanobacteriaceae > Methanobacterium_B. Next base: position 9,623 of record JAEZAV010000071.1, read on the forward strand.
TTTTGTAACCTTGGATCTCTGATTTGAATTTACTGAACTCATGTGTTTTCACCATAAAAAAACTATTTTTATTCACCCTTGTAGGTCTGGAATCCATCAATTTTTCTGAGAATTCCCCTGTGATGTTTTTTGTTGACCTTGGTTTCTCCCACACACAGCGTGCAAACTGCGAGTGGTGCAGAATGTCTTAATTTTTCCTCTTCTAGGGAAACTTCTTCTGTTTGGTAAATTTCTTCTGCAAGTTCCATACAACCCTGTCCAGATAGGCCATTTGCATCTATTACCTTGCAATTAGGATTTACTTCAAGAACACGTTCTCTGAATATTTCCCTTTCTGCCTGTGATATCATGTCGCCCTTGGTAATCACTGCAATATCTGCTGTGCTTAAAAACGGTCCAACCTTGAGTGGAGTGTTTGGCCCACTTGTAGCATCTATGACACAAACTCCCAAACTGTTCAGGGTGTAAGGAGCACATCTATGGCACAGCCCTGCAGTTTCAACCACTAAACATTCTGAATCATTTTCTTGGGCCCATTCAATCATGTCCTCGATGTTGTAGATTGCGAAGTGGTCTGGGCACATGTCCATGGAAAGCCCTACCTTGGTTGGAATTCCAATGCTCTCAAACTTCTTACCATCCTCGGTGTAAAGACAGTCAATCTTGACAACTGAAGATTTAAGGTCCCTTTCTTTAAGGCTTCGAAGAGCATGCATTAGCACCGCAGTTTTACCTGAACCCGGTGTTCCTGCAACGATAATCATTCTCATAAGTTCACACCATCCATATTGATGTTCTCTATGACATCACCATTTCTGACCTTGTCCCTTAAATTCAGTAACATATCATCTATTTTGCTCAGTTTTTTGGATATGGTCTTTTCAGATTCCGTGGTTGAGATCACCTTTTCCATTCCACCGGACCGCATGACTATCCGTCTGTCTGTCATGAGTGCAAGCACTGGATCATGGGTAACCACCATCACTATTTTTCCATGTCCAGAAAGCACATTTAAGGCGTCATGTTTCCTTATACCTGCATTTTCAATTTCATCAATGAGAACTATGGGTGAATCGCTGATGATTGCAACGTCAGCAACCATCAATGCCCTGGACTGTCCACCACTGAGTATAGTGAGATCATGTTCTTCTTTTATTGGTTCTCCTGTCAGGGTGTTTGCAAGTTTTATAACTGCATCGGCACACTTACTGCTTGCACCTCGGCATTTTGCATGAAGATTGAGAAAATCCCCCACACTCATATCAGCCAGGAAATTCATATTTTGAGATAATTGTGCCACCATTTTCTTTCTTGGATTGGTTCTATCATCGTAACTGGGTTCTTCATCATTTACAAGAATTTTTCGCTTGGAAAATGTGTCTTTCTGGGCTAATTGTTCAATATCTCCTATTAAAGAGCTTTTACCACTGCCAGTTGGACCAACCACACCTACTATTTCTCCTTTTTTAATTACAACTTTTTTAACAGGTTCTTCTTCTCCCTGTTTGTTGTAACCACCAAGAATGGTAACCTTTTCAATCATCAAAAACTCACCTTACCCAAGGTATCTCCCCTCAAACCCCTTCTCATTGTTTCAAGTGCGGTGACCTCTTCGGGTGCTATGTTTCCAAGGTTCACATTGGGTCCGAATTTGAGTATCATGTAGGTCTGCTGATTTTTTTGTGGAGCTTCCCAGATCAATTGGTTCACATCGAGAGCATCTATCAAAATCTGCATATCATCTTCCTTTACTTCACCCTTGCCATTGTAGATGCCCAAATCTTTTCCACCTTCTCTAGCTTCTATAATGACCTTATCAGCCCCAGATTCAAGATCCTGTTCAACGAGTTTCACACGATCATCTGGACTCAGAAGATGGTCTTTGGTTGGATCCTTCTTACCAACCTCTGTCAGCACCATGAAACCTGCGTCCTTAACCCTTCCAATTATATCAGATCTTTCGGCAGCAGATATGTCCACAGTACCATCGGATATTTCAATAGCTCCAAATCCTAATTCTTGAGCTTCTTTTAAAAATTCGTTGAATTTATTGGTTATGTAAGCTTGTTCAAAGAGTGTTCCCCCTGGGTAGGGTACAACATCGTTGGAAATATAGGTATCGATCTTGTACTTGATGAGTTCCCTTTCATGCACTGCTGACGTTCCCCATCCAAACTTGGCAAGATCAACGTAGTTACCAGAAATCTCTAAAAAGTCTTCAACCATGTTAGGGCCCATTCCCTTGTCTAACATCATTGTAACACCTTCACCAGAAGGTCTTATACGATCCTTTGTAAGAAAATCAAATGCATTCATTGCATCACCTACTATATAATATGTACATTCCACTAGTTAGATTTTTTTCTTGCTTAAAAAAATTTATGAATACCTCAAATATGCAGAATATGCTTAATTTTCACCTTCTATCATTTTAACTAAACTTTCAGATTATCCTATATCTTCAAGCTGACTTTACTATTTTTGGTTTTAACATGAAGTTTAACTTCGTGTATGGACTTGTTTTGCTTATCCATTACCTAAACACCATTTGCCCACATACAAAAAATGGAGAAACAGTTTTTACACCCAATCTAAACCCCAAAAAGTTACTCAAATACAAAAATGAAATCCCTGGGAATATTTTGAGGCATGAATCCCTTAAAAATCATGGAAAACAGGAAATTATTGATTATTTAGATGAAATGTTTTTAAATAAAACTAGGATATTAAAATAAGTTTACAGTTAATTTTATATAATTAAACTTTTAAATTTAAACTGTTCAATTTTATTCATTATACAGGAGAAAAAAATGAAGAATAAAGTAACAAAATTAATGATGTTGTTGGTTTTAACAATAATGGTAGCATCCCCTGCTGCATTTGCAGCAAACCTTAATACCCATATAGATAGTATAAGTCCATTAACATGTAATCAAGGTGACATTGTGAGTGTAACAGCACAATTATGGACTGAAAATGTTGTCGATGGTCTCTGGGATAATCCAATGAACCGTTATGATCTTTACTTCCATCTGTACACAGCAGGCAACGATGAAGTATTTGAGAAGAAAGCAGAAACAAAAAATTTTAACGCCAAGGCAACAGCAAAGATAAACACCGAAAATCTTGAACCTGGAAAATATAAGTTAATGGTTGAATTTAAAGGAGACTCCGGACTATTTGTTACTTTCCGCCCATGTTCAACCAATTCAACCTTAACAATAAATCCAAAAACAGTGTGAAGATGATATCAGTTTCATCTTAAATCAAACATAGATTCTTGGTTCAACATTTCATTTTTTTTAAATGAAAACACTGCGACATATTTCAGACCCTACACATCTGAAGCATTAATATCTATAATCTATAAACAATTACTTCATTAGAAAAGTATGATATGTTAATGAGATTAGAGAATTTAATGGGATAGATCTTTTAAACCTAAAAAAGGAGATGTATGTTATGGAAAAAACTATTCAGTACTTTGAAAGGCCGGGAAAAGAAAATACCGATGAACTGATCCAGCTTGTGAAGACCCGAAGGGAAGAGCTTGGAATAAAGGATATTGTTGTTGCTTCTGCATCTGGAAGTTCTGCAGTCCAACTGGTTAAGGCCCTGGATGATCCTGAACTCAACATCGTAAATGTCACACACCACTCAGGTTTTAAGGGTGAAGATATCATAGAACTGGAGCCAGAATACAAAACAGAACTAGAAAAAAATGGAGTTAAAACATTCATTGGATCACACTCTTTAAGTGGAGTTGGGCGAGGCATATCAAATAAATTTGGAGGAATAACTCCCGTAGAAATTATAGCTGCCACATTGCGTCTTTTTTCTCAAGGAGTTAAAGTCGGTGTGGAAATATCTATAATGACAGCCGACGCAGGCCTTATCCCAACCGATACAGAAATTATCGCAGTTGGAGGAACTGGAAAAGGTTTAGATTCTGCCATTGTTTTGAAACCAGCCCACATGGGAAATTTTTTTGACCTCAAAATAAATGAAATAATTGCAATGCCCCGACCTTAGTCTCGAAGGGTTTTATTGTCAAAATTTTCCCCAAAATTGAACACAATCACAAACTTGAAAAACATCCATGTTCAGAATTGGATAGTACATAACTTTCAATAAGATTTGAAAGATAGGGGTTAAAAATCATAGTTCAGTGGTAAATTATGACCAAAAATACCGTTGCTTTTAAATATGAGTAGGTCCAATAACACAATTAACATAATAAAACATTAGCTGTGGGGGTAGGAATTGAAATCTCTTATAAACAATACCATAAAGGAATCTGAAAAAAGAAAGGAAAGATCAACCATGGAAGAGCGCAATTCATTTGACGACAACATCGACAGCGATCTAAAAGAGATTATCCAACGAAGCCGGGCTAAAATTTTCGTTGTAGGAACTGGAGGGGCTGGAAATAACACAGTTTCAAGACTCGCGGAAATAGGAGTCGAAGGTGCGGGCACACTTTCCGTTAACACGGATGCACAAGATCTCTTTTATTCCAAATCAGATCATAAGATACTGATAGGACGATCGACATGCGGAGGACTCGGTGCAGGAGGAATACCTGATATCGGGGAAGAAAGTGCTGAAGAAAGCGAAGAGCAGATCAAAGAAAAGCTCGAAGGAGCAGATATGGTCTTTGTTACTTGCGGTTTAGGTGGAGGAACTGGAACAGGTTCTGCACCAGTAATATCCAAGTTAGCAAAGAAAATAGGCGCCTTAACAATCGCTGTGGCCACCATGCCATTCAGTGCTGAAGGACTGAGAAGACGCGAAAATGCAGAAAAAGGGCTTGAAAAACTTCAAGATGCTGCAGACACCGTAATAGTCATTCCAAACGATAAGCTGCTCGAAGTGGCACCAAACTTGCCAATCAACAAGGCATTCATGGTTGCTGATGAGCTCCTTGGAAGGGCTGTTAAGGGAATAACAGAACTAATTACCAAACCTGGTTTGGTTAGTCTCGACTTTGCAGCGATCAGAAGCATCATGATGGGATCTGGCATGGCTATGATCGGAATGGGTGAATCTGACTCTGGAGACAGAGCAATTGAATCTGTTCACGAAGCTTTAAACAGTCCACTGCTTGATCTGGATATATCCAATGCTAAAGGGGCACTCATTAACATATGCGGAAGTTCTGATCTCACCTTACACGAGGCTGAAAAGGTGGTACAGATCGTAGCAGACGAACTGGATCCAGATGCAAACATAATATGGGGTACTCAGATACAGGAAGACTTGGAAAATGTCATCAGGACAACCATTGTTGTTGCAGGTGTTAAATCGCCGCACATATTTGGAATGCCTGGTGAAAAAGAGTACGTTGAGGAAAAACAACGCGAAAGTGTTCCTGAATCTTCATTAGAAGAATTTATTGATGGCGTTTTTTAAACTAACCTTCAATTAATTTTAAAGGGAAAACCCCGTTACAATTAATTCCCTACCCTACTTTCCTATGAGTTTAGTGATTACCATCTCCAACAAATGGAAAGGTTTATAAATCTCTAAACCCATACCCTCCTAATGTGATCTATCTAAATTTTAAAAATTCTCATTCTCTATAAATTATAATTGAAGTGGGTATTTCCATGAACTTGAATAAAAAGTCTCTAGTCGATTTTATAAAACTCTGTCAAAGAGTTCTGCATGTATCCAGAAAGCCTGGCAGAGAAGAATTTTTGAACGTAGCAAAAATAACTGGACTAGGTGTCATTATAATAGGCGCCATAGGTTTCATAATAAGTATAGGAGCGCAGCTTTTATCCGGTATATAAAAAATTTAAGATCATACAAATTAATTAACTCATAGTCTATTTAATAAAATTTTTTAAAGGTTAGTGATAGTTTGATTTATGCAATAAGAACCCTAGTAGGTCAGGAAAAAAACGTTGCAAGAATAATCGGCAGAAACGTTAAAAATAGTGGAATTGAAGTCCATTCTATTCTTGTTCCCGAAAGCCTGAGGGGTTACATTTTAGTTGAATCTTCAACCAAGATCGATATGCAGAATCCAGCCTTTAAAGTACCACATATGAAGGGTGCAATAGAGGGTGAAATTCCCTACGAAGAAGTTAAAAGCTTTCTAAATCCGGAGCCAATACTTGCATCGGTCCAGAAGGGAAGTATTGTCGAACTCATATCCGGTCCATTTAAAGGGGAGAAAGCTAAAGTTGTCAGGATCGATGAATCCAAAGAAGACGTTGTTTTGGAACTGATAGAAGCAGCAGTACCAATCCCAGTTACAGTTAAAGGTGATCAAATCAGATTAATACAGAAGGAGGCAGATTAATGGCAAAAGAAACCGTAGAAATTCTTATAGACGGCGGAAAAGCAACACCAGGGCCACCATTAGGTCCAGCAATAGGTCCGCTAGGCATTAACATGATGCAGGTTGTTGAGCAGATAAACAAAAAAACATCCGACTTTGAAGGTATGAAAGTACCTGTAAAGATAATCGTAGATGTTGGAACCAAAGAATTTGAAGTAACAGTTGGTACCCCACCTACAACAGCACTCATCATTGATGAACTTAAAATTGAGAAAGGTTCAACAGATCCTGGACTTGAAAAGGTTGCAGATCTCAAGGTTGAACAGGCATTGAAAATCGCACGTATGAAGTTCGATGCACTTTTATCAAATGACTACAAAAATGCTGCAAAAGAAGTTATTGGAACATGCGTGAGCATGGGAATAACAGTCGAAGGAAAAGATCCTAGAGACGTGCAGAAAGAGATAGATCAGGGAGTTTACGACGAAACACTCGTCCAAGACGCCTAAGTTTATTTCATTTTTTTGTTTTAGTTATATGATCATGCTTTTATGTAATGATAATTCAATGATCATAATTACAGATCAAAAACATTTCACAAATTCAATTTCATAGATATGGCAAATCATATCATTGAACACAACACAATAGAAAAAAATAATTCGTGTGAACTTTTGAAATTAAAGTTCATGGAGGAATTAGATGAAAGAAGAGATATTGGAAGCGGTGAAGAAGGCTAAAGAAGATTCAAAGCCGAGGAACTTCACACAATCCATTGATGTGGTCATCACAATCAAGGATTTAGACGTGAAAAAGCCAGAAAACCGTATAGACGAAGAAGTATTTCTCCCAAATGGTCGTGGTAAAGACGTTTCGGTCGTCTTTATTGCAGATGGAGAACTGGCACTTCAGGCAGAAAATGCTGGTGCAAGCCTTGTAATTACCAAAGAAGGTTTAGAAAGCTTTGGTAAAGACAGGAAAGCAGCTAAAAAAGTTGCTAACCAGAATGATTTCTTTGTTGCCCAGGCAGATTTCATGCCACTTGTGGGTAGATTCCTAGGACCAGTTTTAGGACCTAGAAAGAAAATGCCAAAACCAGTTCCTGCATCAGCAAAACCAGAACCGCTGATGGAGAGATTAAAAAATACAGCAAAAGTAAGAATTAAAGACCAGCCAGTTATCCAGGCAATTGTCGGCTCGCAAGAGATGGACGATGAACAGATTGCTGAGAATATTGAAGCAATTCTTCAGATACTGGATCAAAAACTTGAGAAGGGCAGAAGTCAGATAAAGTCCATGTACATTAAAACAACCATGGGCCCAGTAGCGAGGGTGATATAATGCCTCATGTTGCTGAATGGAAAAAAGATGAAGTAGCAAACCTCAAGGACCTTATAAACAGCTATGAAGTTGTGGGTATGGCAAACCTTGCAGATATACCAGCCCCTCAGCTCCAACAAATGCGAAGAACACTCAAAGACAGTGCTACTCTGAAGATGTCAAGGAAAACTTTGATGAGCCTTGCATTGAACGACAGTGAAAAAGCCCAGATAGAAACTCTTGAAGATTACATGGAAGGGCAACCAGCCCTAATATTCACCAATATGAATCCATTTAAACTCTACAAGATTCTAGAGAGCAGTAAAACACCAGCACCTGCAAAGGCTGGAAGTATAGCACCTGAAGACATAATTGTTCCTAAGGGCGATACTGCATTCAAACCTGGTCCGGTACTTGGTGAACTTCAAAAGGCAGGAATACCTGCCAAGATAGAGAAGGGAAAAATAGTTATCACCAATGATAAGGTCATAGTTGAAGCTGGAGAAGTCATTCCTAGGGATGTTGCAAGCATACTTACAAGGCTTGAAATTTTCCCACTAGAAGTAGGAATTGATCTCAGAGCTGCCTATGAAGCAGAGACTATTTACACATCTGATCTATTGACAGTTGACGAGGAAAAAACTTTAGCAGATGTCCAGAAAGCATTTACACAAGCACTGAACTTATCAGTCGAAGCTGTAATCTTCAACAAGGAATCTACACCACTCATAATACAGAAAGCTGTTTCACAGTCATTGAACCTTGCTTTAAACGCAGAAATATTAAACGAAAAAACAAGGGACGTCCTATTGGCCAAAGCATACGCACAGATGCTTGCAGTAGCATCAGAAGTATCTGCCAAGGATGAAAATGCTGTTGACGACGAGCTTAAAGAAAAATTGAGTTCAACTGCAGCTAAAGTTGAAACCCCAGAAGATAACAACGACGAACCAGAAGATGAAGAAGAAGCTGAAGAAGAGGAAGGAGATGCAGCAGCAGGTCTTGGAGCTCTATTTGGCTAAGTTAAAATTGAATTTAAAAAATTTATTAAAACTAAACAAAATTTAAACTTTGAGGTGATCTCATGGAATATATATACACAGCAATGTTATTGCACACAACAGGTCAGGAAATTAGCGAAGAAAATGTGAAGAAGGTTTTAGAAGCAGCAGGCGCAGAAGTAGACGAAGCAAGAGTTAAAGCATTAATTGCAGCTCTCGAAGATGTCGACATCGAAGAAGCAATGGAAAAAACCGCAGTAGCAGCAGCAGCTCCAGTAGCAGCAGCCGCAGCCCCAGCAGCAGCTGAGGAAGAAGAAGAGGAAGAGGAAGAAGAAGAAAAAGAAGAAGAAGCAGCAGCCGGTTTAGGCGCACTCTTCGGATAAATTCTTTTCTTTTTTCGGATCTTTAAATTCAGTTTTAATGATCCGATCCTTTCTTAAATTTTTATTTTTAAATTTCAATTAATCCTTTGCATCCCCCTAATTTTAATGTTCAAACTGTTATTTTTTGCTAGTTTCAAAACTATTTAAACAAGTTTTTATCAAATTAAGATCAACTAGATCATTGAATTGAAAATGACTGTTTTAATGAATATCTAAAAAATAGATCTTTACATCCATATTGGGATTTAAATCTTTATTTAACTAGTCAATAAAAATAAAATGTAATTAAAAGATTGTTAACGTTGATTATCATGTCTCGCCAATTAGAAGAATTAGGATATACTAAAAAAACATGTGAAACTTGTGGAAACGACTTTTGGTCCATAGGTGAAAGATCCACTTGTGGAGATGCACCCTGCGACAAGTATGAATTCATAGGAAATCCTGCTACCACAGTAAAGTACGATCTCTATCAGATCCAAAAGGAGTTCAATGATTTTTTCAAGGCAAGAGGTCACACACCAATAACAAGGTATCCTGTGCTTGCCAAAAGATGGAGAGATGATGTTTTCCTTGTTGGAGCATCCATCTACGATTTTCAGCCATGGGTAACTTCGGGCCTGGTTGAGCCTCCAGCCAATCCATTGGTCATAGCACAGCCATCCATCAGGTTGAACGATGTTGACAACGTTGGAAGAACTGGCAGACACATGACCTGTTTTACAATGGGAGCACACCATGCATTTAACAAGCCTGAAGATGAGGTTTACTGGAAAGATGAAACAGTGAAATACTGTCATGACTTCATAGAGCACATAGGTATTGATCCATCCGAAATAACCTATATAGAATCATGGTGGGAAGGTGGAGGAAATGCTGGACCCTGCTACGAAATATGTGTCAGGGGAGTGGAACTTGCAACACTGGTTTTCATACAGTACCAAACCACAGAAGAAGGTTTGAAGGAAATTCCACTGAAAATTGTGGACACAGGATACGGTCTGGAAAGATTTGCATGGATATCCCAAGGCACACCAACTGCCTACGATGCATCCTTTGGTCCTGTTATAAGCCAAATAAAGGAACTTGCAGGTGTGGAATTGAATGAAGCGGTACTGGCCGAAAATGCTAGAATCGCCGGAATGATGGATATTGAAGACATTGCAGATTTAAAGGAGCTTCGAAGAAGGGTGGCAGAGAAACTTGGAATCACCATGGAAGAACTGAAAAACGCCACCGAACCAATGGAAGCTGTGTACGTGATTGCGGATCACACCCGCTGTTTGTGTTTCATGCTTGCAGATGGTGTCATTCCATCAAATGTGAAGGAAGGTTATTTAGCCAGACTCATACTTCGAAGAACCATACGTTTCATGAAGGATCTCGGGTTGAAGGAGTCCCTTGGAGACATAATGGAAATTCAGCTGGAATTTTTATCTAAAACCTATCCAGAGATCGAAGGCAGAAGGCAGCACATACTGAATGTGGTGACCCTGGAAGAAAAGCGTTACACCAAAACTGTTTCAAAGGGAAAACAGTTGGTTAAAAAAACTATTCAGGATCTTAAAAAGGAAAACCTTGAAGAGATTCCAGTTGAAACTTTGATAAAGTTGTATGACTCCCATGGAATGCCCCCTGAAACCATCGAAGAAATCGCCTCCGAAGAAAACTTTAATGCTGCTGTTCCAGACAATTTTTATACACTGGTTGCAGAGGAACATGAAGCAGAGAAGAAGGATAAAAAACAGGACATAGAGATCAAGTTCATTGAAACAGAACTCGTATTCTATGAACACAGTCATAAAACAGAGTTTGAAGCTGGGCTTCTAGGATTTTATGAAAACAACGTGGTTCTGGATCGTACCATATTCTATCCTGAAGGTGGAGGACAACCATCAGACATTGGATATATACGGGTTAAGGGCAATAAGGAAAAATACAATGTTTTAAGTGTTGAAAAAATTCAGGGCGTTGTTTTGCACAAGATGGAACCTGAAGATATTGAAAAACTCAAACCATTTGCAGGATCCAGGATTACAGGAAGCATAGATCCTGAGAGAAGAATTTCACTCACACAAAACCACACCGCAACCCATTTAATAGTGGCAGCAGCACGTGAAGTCCTGGGAGATCATGTTTGGCAGGCAGGGGCACAGAAGGGTGTTAAGAAGTCAAGGATCGATCTTTCACACTACAAACGTATCAGCATCAATGAACTCAGGGAAATTGAGAAAATTGCCAACAGCTACGTTATGAAAAATTATCAGGTTCACACCTCATGGATGAACCGTACCAAGGCAGAGAAAAAGTACGGCTTCAAACTTTATCAGGGCGGAGTGGTTCCAGGTGCAAATATCAGAACAGTTAAAATAGATGAAATTGATGTTCAAGCCTGTGCAGGTACACATGTTAAATACACCGGTGAAATTGGTCTGATAAAAATTACCAGAACCGAAAGGATTCAGGATGGAGTTGAAAGGCTCGAGTTTTCAGCTGGAAAGTCTGCCATAGATGCAGTGCAAAAGAACGATGAAATACTCAAGGAAAGCAGTGAGATCTTCAAGGTGCCACTTGAACAACTTCCAAAAACTTGTGAAAGATTTTTCAAAGAATGGAAGGCGTACAAAAATGAGAACACCAAACTCAAGGATGAAATTGCCACACTCAAGGTTGGAAATATTAGGGACCTGGCAGTTGAAATGTCTGATCTCACTTTACTGACCCAACTCATGGATGCAGATATGAACGAACTCATTGGAATCGTCACAGACCTGACTGAAGATGTGGATGGAGTTGACGTGGTTGTGGTTGGAAACACCGAGGGTAAGATCGTGGGTGGATCATCTGCCAAAGCCCTTGAAAGGGGTTTGAAAATTAACAGCATCATCAAGGATGCCGCTGCCATGTTAGGTGGGGGTGGAGGTGGAAGACCAAACCTTGCACAGGGTGCTGGTAAAAACCATGACAAAATGGAAGAAGCTCTAAACTCTGCACTTAAAACCATCGAAGAAATCTTGAAAGGAAATTAAACAGGATAATCAAACTGTGGAAAACAACTTTCATCCACAGTTCCATCCATTTTTTCCATATCCGAAGAATATAAATTTCCAGGATTATAATAAGAATACAGTAGCAATAAAATGCAAAAATAGGAGGAAAAATATGGAAGATAATCAAATAAATTTCATACTGTACATCATGGGTGTTGTGGGACTTATAGTACTTTTATTAGGTGTTTTTGATTTTTATCCCATTAAATACGGTGTTGTTGGTGCATTGATAATCTGGATCATCGGTGGAGGATACAGACAGTACTACGGCATGGGAAAGGTTAGATAAACCCCCACAAAAGCCAATTTATTTTTATTTTCTATTTATCAAACATTGAATAAACTAACATTGAAAAAGTTCTAGACTCATAACAGAACTTCTAAATATGAAATATTTAATAATTTTTTTTTATCAGTAAACCATTCAAAAACTTATAGCCTTGGTTAACAGAATATTAAATATGTTTACTTAATATGGAATTTAAACAGGGATTATGTTTACTGGAAATATTTTTATATGTTACATTTAATGAAAAAAAGAGTTTAGTGGAGATATTAAATTGAAGATCCGCAGTGTGGAAGAAATTAATAAAAAAATTAAAGCTGGAAATGCCAACGTGCTAAGCGCGGAGGAAATATCAAACCTTATCAAAGAGGGCGAAACACCTAAGGCAGAAGATGTAGATGTTGTTACCACAGGAACATGTGGTATAATGTCTGGAACTGCTGCAGTGCTCCATGTTCCTGTTTCAGATCCTGGTGCATTTAAAAAAGCCAGTAAAATCAGTTTAAATGGTGTTCCAGGTTTTCCTGGACCTTGTCCTAATGAATGGCTTGGATCTGTTGATCTGGTCATATATGGAACCTCACACAGTAGTGAAGATGAGAAATATGGTGGAGGTTTCCTATTTAAGGATATTGTTGCAGGGAATGATATTGAAGTGGAAGTAGAATCCATAGATGGAAAAACCTTCCAAAAAACTGTTACCGTGGATGATATAGGTACTGCCCAGATGCTGGGTACAAGAATGGCATTTAAGAATTATAATTCATTCACCAATCCATCAGAAGAACTGATCTCATCAATATTCCATGCTGTAGATATGGAAGGTCCGTTTAAAGGATTATCTGTTTCTGGTTGTGGCCAGCTCAATCCATTACAAAACGATCCTGTAATGAAAACCATTTGTGCAGGGTCTAAAATACTTCTAAATGGAGCTGAAAGTATCATTATAGGAAATGGGACTCGTAGCAGTCCAGAAAAACCTAACTTAATGATCACTGGAGATATGAAGCAGATGGATCCTCATTTCCTTGGAGGATTCCAAACAGGAGCAGGTCCCGAAGTATTTGACAGTGTTGCATGTGCCATACCAGTGCTTGACAACGAAATCTTCCAAGAAACATTCATACTAAACAGGGACATAGTTCTTCCAATTGCAGATATTCGAGGCAGGCACAGTGTTTTATCCTCAACCAACTATGGAGAAGTGTGGGATAATTCTGATGAAAGACCAGTTTATCATCCTGAGAAATGTATTAAATGTGAGACCTGTGTTGTGAGGGAAAGATGTCCAACAGGAGCCTACTCAGACAGTTTGAACCTGAAAAAATGTTTCGGCTGTGGAATGTGCGTGCACTCCTGTCCAAATCAAGCATTCACCATGGAAACTGGTAGTGTGAGTTTTGATATAGAAGATAAAACATATGATATGCCAATTATTTGCAGACAATCCGACATAAAAAGGGCACGAGAATTAACAGCAGAACTCACAAGAAGAATTGAAGGTGGAAGTTTCATTTTAAACAACTGTTTGGATAAAACTTCCTAAAACCCCCATTTTTTTTATAAAAACTTGGCTGAAACCCTGAAAAATTAATATTCAATTCAAAAATTTTTTATTTTAAAGATTAGAAAATCCTGGTAGGGAATGTAAGAAACCTGAAAAAACCAGTATTCCTATTACAAATCCTATTAAAAGGGCCACAATCAAAAATAGTATTATGACTGTGAGAACAGAAACACCACCAGGTTCTTCAAATTCTTCTGGTTCGGGCCCATAATATTCTTCAACTAATTCCGACTCAGTTTCATTCGAAACCTGCGGTTCAGTTTCTTCAACGTAAACCTCTTCCCTTTTGGAACGATTTTTTCTTGAATAATAATTACCTTGATTTTCTGTGTATTCCCCTGCCATGTATCTGGCTTTTATTGATTTGTTGTAGGGGCTTATTACTTCCATTCCACAGTTTGGACAGTAATTTTCTCTGTTCCTTATCTCAGCACCACAGTTTTCACAAATCATAGCTCATCACATGATCTTCATTATAATCCAAAGGCATTACTACTAAATTATAATATATTATTCCTTGTTTATAAATACTTACACTTAAATCCTTGTTTAGAGTTTTTAAGAAGTTAAAGAGTATATTTTTTAAAATAAATATTGGAACATATTCTATAATAAATGTAAATTCTATTTAGGATCGCTAAAAAAAAGTGTTCCATATTTTAGTTTCACAACGTTTAGATCTGTATCCTTAAAAAATGAGTTTCTCCCTTCTCTGCATCCAATTCTATGGAACTGAATTCGTTTATCATATCTTCAAAAATCTTCCAGAGTGTTTCATCATCTGCAAAGACCAGAAATTCTTGTTCAGATTGCATCGTAATTTTTTCTACACCCTCATAATCCCCTTTAAGGTCATCAAATATTTGAATTTCCAGTTCCTTCATTTCCATGATCGTTACCCCTCAAAATTTTTATAAATTCAAATTCTTAGTTTCTAAATTTTTTTTGATATAGTTTTTGGCTTGTTCTGGTGTTCTTGTTGCAAATTTGTAGTTTTCATGCACTTTAACAATCTCTTTGACTGCTTCCAACACCAGTCCTTTGTTTGACCAATCATTCAAATCTGCAACAACTACTTCAAGACAGCCTTTTTTGTAGCTTATTTGTCCTATTACATGGATAATCATTTGTTTTACAGATTTATCTTCTTCGTATTCCAACTTCTTTAATAGGGGCATGACTTCTTCAGGGTGGGTTCTTCCCCTGAGTTCAATTCCATGTACAATTTCCCGCCTAATTATCGGATTTTTGCTTTGTATGTGTTTCGATGCAAATTTAAAGGTTTGTTTAGGATTTTTTTCGCCCATCCTTTTTAAAGCTCCAATTACAGCATTTCGAACTGAATGATGCTCATCTGTTAGTGCTGTTTCAAATAGGTCCAGTATATCTGTGGTGTCCTTAGTTCCTATTTCACCGAGCACGTAAACTGCTGTTTGTCTCACCTTTGGATTAGAATTATTCAAAAGGTCAGCAATGATTGTGAGAATTTTCCTATGCCATTGATTGTTTTCCAAATAGATTTTTGCAACTGCCAAGTATGCTGCTTTACGTATGTACCCATCATCATTTGATGCATATTGGATCAGAATTTCCGGTGCAGAACAAGTTCCATCCCCACCAATGTTTGCATTCAAAATAGATTCCTCAATTTCGTCATGTATTTGTTTAACAAGTTTTGATCTTTCTTCCTTTGATAAATCGTAGAATCCCATTTTTATCAGCTCTCAAAGTTAATTTTCTTAACAAAAATGATCCAGGTTTATGGCACAGTAGTTTGGTGGTGATGGAGTTCAATCTATAAAAAAAAAAGAGTTGGCCAGAAACCTTTAAGTTCTGGGGTATAAGGACTTTTTGAGATGGTTTTTTAAAAAAAAGTTTGGGAGATTCGTAGGGCTTTCAAGTACTTATGAGTCCTCAGAATCATGACCATGTTGTTTTTTTAGCCCACAACCCTTAACTTTTCAACAAGTATCCTTGGGATCACGAATGGTCCTATGCTTCGTTTCTCTGATTCTGTTGCCGATGCTATTCCCATGGCTTCAAAAACATTGCCGGATAACATTGCCTTTTTTACTGGATATGTTACTTCACCATTTTCTATTTTAAATGCATTCATGGCTTCAACAGAGAAGTCCCCAGATATTGGGTTTGCTGTGTGCGCTCCTAAAACATCTGTGACAAGTACTCCTTCCTTCAGATCTGAAATAGGGTTCACTTCGTTGAAATCTAAAATGAAATTGGTTAAACCCACTGCAGGAACATCCCCATATGAACTTCTCATACCGTTTCCTGTGGATTCCACTCCTCCCTTATTGGCAGTGTAAATATCGTATAAAAAGTTTTTAAGGATTCCATCTTCTATGAGAGCAGTTTTTTGGCTTGGAACTCCTTCACCATCACAGGTGGCACTTTGAAGCCCTCCAGATAGTGTTCCATCGTCGTAGATGCTTAGGGAACTGGATACTACTTGTTGTCCAACCTTGTCTGCGTACACTGATCTGCCCCTTTGAATGTTGTCTGCGTTGAATGCACCGTAGAATGTTCCAAGCAAACCTGCAGCTGCATGATGATCCAGAACTACTGGAATATCTCCAGTGTTTATTGTTTGACCTTTCCTTGATTTTTTTGCTATTTCACATGCCTTTAGAGCTATGCTTTCAGGATCAATGTTCATGAACCTTGAAGAATCAGATTCACTGGCTGTGGACACTGCATCCCCATCATCTGCATTGACTGCCATGTAACCTGTGAATATTGATGAAACATCCTTTGCAACTGCTCCTTCTGAATTTGCCATTATTAACTTGCTGTATCCTGTTGAAAAACCTCCAGATGTAGGTTCGCATTTTTCTTCTACAACTGTTTTGAGCATGATCTTGGCAACATCAATAATTTCCTCAAGTTCCAGATATTCAATTTTTGGGTCGTAAATATCTTTGATCTTAGGATACTTTGAATTGGGAGCAAATGAAAAGTTTTCATCCACTTCATTGGATTTTGCATTGAAAATTGCATTTTTAACAGTTTCTTCAAGGCTGTCTGTGTTGGTTGTGTATGAAAATCCCATTCTACCATCAACAATGACCCTCACACCAACACCAAATGTGAAGGCTTCCTTGGCAAAGTCGACATTATCATTCTTAATGTCAACATCTACTCCTTCTTCCTTTTCAACATATACCTCTGCTTGATCCGTATATTTTAGGGCCAGATCAAGTGTTTGGTTTGCTACATCATGCATCATCTTTTTTACACCTCGAAAAACTATACTTAAAGAAATAATTTAAGAAACATAAACTTCGTTTGGAATTTTTAATAATTTTTTTACAATATAAATCTCTCAACAGCTTCTTTAAATCCATCTCCATGAGCGTTTTTTGTCACATAATCTGCAATACCCTTGAGTTCCTCGTTAGCATTGGACACTGCGATCTTCAATCCTGCTGCAGCTAAAAATTCCATGTCATTCTCACTATCTCCAACTGCCATTATCTCTTCTGGCTTAAAACCCAATGCCCCAGCAACCTTGAGTAATGAAGATCCCTTATTCACTTCAGGATCTGTTAAGTGTATTGCAAACTTGCTGTCATACACCTCCACAGGATGATCCCTTAGAACATCCTTAATGGTAGTTACAGGCACCTTACGGGTTAAGGCTATTTCTGAAACCCTTAAATCTGAATTTTGAACCTTTTCAACAGGCAGGTCTGCTCTGAGGTATTCATAAGCCTCCTTACAAAGTTTATAATTCCCCAAAACTTCAGTTTTACCGTTGGATTCTATCACCCCACCATTTTCAGCCACAATTCCTCCAGATGTGGATAAAAATGTGCTTAATGCATTTGTAAAACATGGAATGTTTCCAGTTACGATAATAACTGGTATTCCCATATCTTCAACACGATGTATGGTTTCTATGGCGCTTAAACAACCTCTTCTACTCTTATTTGTGATTGTTCCATCAACATCTGTGGCCAGTACTTTAATCAAGTTTAGATTCTCCTCTTTATGCTTGTTTAGAGTTCTGGATCGAATGAACCATATCTGAATGCAATATTACATGTACCTTCCTTACTCACCATGCATGCTCCAACAGGATTCATTGGGTTGCATTCTTTCTTAAAGAGTTTACATTCTTCGGGTCTTGCAACTCCCCTGAGTATGGGTCCGCAGATACATCCAGTTACAACTGGTTCTGATTCTCCGATGTCTATGTCAAATTTTTTCCTTGCATTGAACTCATCAAATTCAGGTTTGACTTCGTACAC
>JAEZAV010000072.1 GCA_023430285.1 Methanobacteriota archaeon
ATGAAAATGCTGTGGTGGCAATAGGGATGGCTGATCTGACCATGTCCGGATAGGAAACACACCACTGTAAGACCTGCATTCCACCCATTGATCCGCCTATTACAGCGAACAATTGTTTTATGCCCATGGAATTTACTAGTTTTTTCTGGGCATTTACCATGTCCTTAATAGTTATTATGGGAAAATCCAGCCCGTATGGTTTGTTGGTTTCTGGATTGATTGAAGATGGTCCAGTTGAACCTTTACACCCTCCTATGACATTGGAGCAGATGATGAAATATTTTTCAGTGTCCAAACATTTGCCTGGACCTATTATAACATCCCACCAGCCTGGTTTTTTATCTCCCTCGTACCAACCTGCAACATGCGCATCTCCTGTAAGTGCATGACAAACCAGTATGGCATTACTCTTCTCTTTATTGAGCTTACCGTAGGTTTCATATGCGACTTGCACATTCTTTAGTTTTTCACCGCTTTCAAGGATCAAATCATCGGATATGGAATGATACTTGGTTTCTACAATTCCGATGGATTCGTTTTTCATATTTCCTCTCCTAAATATTTCATCCGGGATATTTCTTATTCCGGACTACAACTAAATCTTCTTTCCTTTGAATAGTACTGTGCAAAATACATGCTTTACACCTATATTTATTTTGTCGATGGCTATATTTGTTTTTTTGATTATATCTTGGACAGTGCCTGATCAATATCTGCTATGATATCTTCAACATCTTCGAGACCAATAGATAGTCTTACAAAGTCCTCAGTAACCCCTGTGGTTTCTTGTTCTTCCCTTGTTAACTGTTGGTGTGTTGTTGATGCAGGGTGTATAACTAGGCTCTTTGAGTCACCTATGTTTGCAAGGTGGGAGAATAATTCAACATTTTCTATGAATTTTTTACCTGCTTCTAATCCACCTTCAATTCCAAACCCTATTAATCCACCGTATCCACCTTTAAGGTATTTACTGGCTACTTCATGTCTTGGATCATCTTCGAGTCCAGGGTAATTTATCCATGATACTTTAGGATGATTTTTTAGATGCTCTGCTACTTTAAGAGCGTTTTCTGCATGTTTTAATACCCTCAATTCGAGTGTTTCAAGTCCCTGTAAGAACTGGAATGCATTGAATGGACTGAGTGCTGGTCCTAAATCCCTTAAAAGTACGACCCTTGCCCTTATTGTGAATGCTATGTTTCCTGCTCCAGGGAAGTCTCCGAAGGTTTCCCAATATTTGAGTCCGTGGTAACTTGGATCTGGATCTGTGAATTGTGGGAATTTACCATTACCCCAGTTGAATTTACCAGAGTCAACTATTACTCCGCCTATGGATGTTCCGTGACCTCCGATGTATTTGGTGGCTGAGATTACTGTGATATCTGCTCCGTAATCAATAGGTCTTAGTAATCCTACGGTGGCTGTGTTGTCTACAATGAGCGGTATGTCATTATCGTGTGCGATTTTTGCAAGTTTTTCAAAGTCAGGTACATCTAATTTAGGGTTTCCTAATGATTCTACATAGATAGCCCTGGTTTTTTCGTCAATTGCTGCTTCAAATTCTTCTGGTTTTTCTGAGTTTACAAATTTAACAGTTCTTCCGAGTCGTGGTAGGGTGTAGTTGAATAATTCGTAGGCTCCACCGTAGAGGTTGTCACCAGATACTATGTTTTCTCCAAGCTCTGAGACGTTTAGCACTGCTAAGAAGATTGCGCTCATTCCACTTGCTACTCCGAGTGCTGTTGCTCCACCTTCCACTGCTGCGACTCTTTTTTCAAAGACGTCTGTGGTTGGATTCATGATCCTGGTGTAAATGTTTCCAAATTCTCTGAGTCCGAAAAGATTTGCTGCATGTTCTGTATCATTAAATACGTAGGATGATGTGAGGTATATTGGTACTGCTCTTGATCCTGTTGCAGAATCAGGTTCTTCCTGTCCTACATGTAACCCTATCGTGCTTAATCCTGGCCCTTGCCATTCTTCATTATTTTTTTCTTGTTCTGACATTTTTTTATTTCTCCCTAAATCTTAATAAATCTATTTTAACCCAAGATCAAATATTTAATGCCCCTAAATATTTTTTTCCAGGGTTTATTCATATTTTCATAGGTTTTATCATCTACAATTTTTGTGTTGATTTCCCAAACTGAAAATATAACAATTGTTATTTTTTTATCCTATTTAAAAGTTTCCTATTTAACACCGTTATCAAGTCTTGTTAATCCAAATATAAATTCAAAGCTCATGGTTTCTATTTAAACCAATCATAACATTTATATTGTTAACAATTGTTATTTATGTTTGGTGATTAAATGTCAATGACTAATGAAATGATGGATGCAATAGAAAAGGATCTTGTATTTCTAGCAACTGCCACAGAAGATGGAATACCAAACGTGGTTCCTATTGGATTTGCAAGACCTTTAGATGAAAATACAATATTAATAGCTGATAATTACATGAACAAGTCCCGAAAGAATCTTGAAAAAAATCCATGGATATCCTTGGTAACCAAAGATTCTCAAAAAAATCCATTCCAATTCAAGGGGAAGGTAGAAATATTCGAATCAGGTAAGTACTTCGACACTGTTACAGAATGGGGACAAAATGCAATGACCAAACTAACACCCAAAGCAGCTATTCTCATGAAAGTTGAAGAAATATACTCAATACAGCCTGGACCAGAAGCAGGTAAGAAAATAGAATGAAGTGGAAACACTTCATATATATTATCTTAAGCAAACTATAGTAAAAAATTGGCCACCATAAAAAACCAACATAAGCCAAACCTTATACAAAGTGTTATTAATTATCAGCATCAAAATAACAACTGGTAGGGTAAACTATTTATATAACAATTGTTAATTTAGTTAATGTTGCTTTGTAAATCAAAATTGCAATGCAAATGATTTATTTGCCGAGATGACCGAGCGGCTAGGTGCGTGGCTGCAAACCACGTCACTTGGGTTCAAATCCCAATCTCGGCCTATCTTTTTTATTGAAGTGGATTGATAAATTTTTTAGGCACATCATCGTGAAGTTGTTTTCAGAAAAATAACGAGGCCTACAAAGAAACATGAAAAAAAATATTATGTCCATTTGATCATACAGATAAATCACTCAATCTATATAATTCTTAATAATCATAAAATAATCATAAATTTTAATCAAATTATTTTGGACAGTGAAAACCATGATAAAGTTGTACAACACCATGACCCGCAGGAAAGAAATTTTCGAACCTATAGAAGGAAACAGGGTAAAACTTTTTGTTTGTGGTCCAACAGTTTACGATTATTCCCATATTGGTCATGCCAGAACCTACATCTCCTTCGATGTTATTGTCCGTTATATGAAGTACAGTGGATATTCAGTGTTCTATGTACAAAACATCACAGATCTTGATGATAAAATTTTAAAAAGAGCTGATGAACTGGAAACATCCCCTCTTGAACTAGCAAGAAGATACGAAGAGAAGTACCTTCGAGACATGGATCTACTGGGTGTAGAGCATGTTAACCTATATGCAAGGGCCACAGAGCACATTCCAGAAATAATAAGACAAATTGGAGTGCTTGTTGACAAGGGATATGCATATGAAACAGATAAAGGAGTTTACTTCGACGAATCTAAATTTGAAGACTTTGGAAAACTGAGCAACAGAAATATCGAGGATCTAAATGTCCATAGAATTGGTCCTGACAGCTCAAAACGAAATCCTGGAGACTTCGCACTTTGGAAAAAACGAGAAAGGATCTCAGAAGAGCAGGAAATGATATGGGATTCACCATGGGGCGCTGGTAGGCCAGGATGGCATATAGAAGACACAGCCATAACAGAAACCTACTTCGGACCACAGTACGATATACATGGCGGTGGATTGGACCTTATTTTCCCACATCATGAGGCAGAAATTGCCCAGATGGAAGCATCCTCTGGTAAAAAGCCAATGGTTCGTTACTGGATGCATACAGGATTTTTAAATGTAAAGGGCGAAAAGATGTCCAAATCACTTGGAAACTTCATAACCATCAATGAATTATTGGAAGAATATTCCCCAGAAGTGTTCAGATTTTTCGTGCTTTCAACCCACTACCGAAGCCCAATAGATTTCAGTAGTGAAATTCTTCACCAGTCAAGCCAGGGTCTCAACAGAATTTACAAATTAATTGAAAAAATCAACTGCGAACTAGACAGTGACACAAGCATATCACTTGATAACGATTCTGATTACATACAAAAGCTTGCAGCCGTCAGAGAAGAATTTTTCGAAGCCATGGATAATGATTTTAACACACCTGCAGCAATTTCAACCATATTTGATCTCATAAGGGATGTTAATCGTGACATCCAAGAATCCAACATCTCAAAGAATTCACTCACCAAACTCAAAGCAATCATAATAGAATTTGGTTATGTTTTAGGATTAGACTTCTCAATAGAACCCGAAAATCAAGAAAATCTTGAGGTCGAACTACTTGACCTTTTGAAGTACGTCAGAGAAAAATTGCGTCAAAATAAGAATTGGGAGCTTTCAGACCAAATAAGAGACAAGTTAAATGATTTGAACATCACCCTTGAAGATAAAAAGGTCTGATTTTTATATTATTTTTTTAATTTTTGCATAGATCAAAATATTTATTAGCCATGCCGTTAACAATTGTTATTTAAATAAGCTTAACAATTGTTATGATGGTGGACGAATATAAGGCTGTAAATACCGTTTTAAAAAAATTGTGAAGTGAAAACCATGATATACGATGTTATTATCGTGGGAACAGGAGCCGGAGGCGCAACTGTTGCCCATGAACTTTGTAATGAGAATTTAAATTTATTGATACTTGATAAAGGTTCCAAAATCCCTAGGGGAAATGCAGTAAGCAAAATCAAGATCACAAACTTAGACCTTGAAATTGAATCAGAAACTGATAACACTGAATATGAATTTTTAAACCAACCTGCGGAACTCATGGAAATTGTAGGAGTAGGGGGAACAACTCCAGTTTCGCTGGCAAATGCGTGTTATGCGTGTACAAGTTGCTATAAAAATTCAGCCACTGCACAGTTTAAGGGACATGACCTTGAACTATTTGAAGAATTGTTAGATGCAAGCAAAGAACTCAAAGTCGGATCTTTACCATCCCATATGATGGGTCCTGCAACCACCAGACTCATGAGGGAAGGTGAAAACTTAGGTTACTTTATGGAACCCATGCCAAAATTTATAGACTTCAGCAAATGCGACAGCTGCGGCCTCTGCATACTGGGCTGTACCAAGGGTGCTAAGTGGGATGCAACAGATTTTATAAGGGATGTTAAATCCTCTGAAAATCCTCCTGAAATTGAAACAGATTTCACAGTCACCAAAATCCTTCACAACGAAGGAAAAGTCCAAGGCGTTGAAGGAATAGATAAAAACGGTGATTTAAAAGTTTACAAATCCAAAAAAGTAGTTCTTGGAGCAGGAGCATTGAACACTCCCCAGATACTCATAAAATCTGATATTTCCCAAGGTGTTGGGGAAGGATTGTTCACCGATCTCTTCATCACAGTTGGAGGTTTCCTAAAAGACATAGAACTTAACAAGGAAATTCCAATGGGTGTAAAATCAGAATTTGGACCCTACTTCCTTTCACCGCACTACGCTGGACAGTTAGTTGGTATGATTAAGGATAAGGGCTTTGATGTAGATGAATCTGATGTTATGGGTATCATGATAAAAATTGCAGATGAGTCTAACGGAAAAATACACGATGACGGTAGCATCACTAAAAAATTAACTGAAAAAGATTTGAAACTGTTTAAAAAGGGATACAAAAAGAGTGTGGAACTTTTAACTGCGATGGGTGTTGATCCAGATTCAATATCCTCCACCGCAATAAGGGGTGCACATCCTGGTGGAACAGCAGCCATTGGAAAGGTTGTTAATAAAAATCTAGAAACGGAAATAGCCGGACTGTACATCACAGATGCAAGTGTTATTCCACAGGCACCTGGAAGACCACCAATACTCACCATAACAGCCCTTGCAAAGAGACTTTCAAACAATATTAAGAATGATTTTAAGGGTTTATGATGGGAATAACCAATCATTTTTTTCAGGAAAAAGGAGTCCTGAAACTGAACATAAACATTTACTAAACCATGAATAATTTATAAAATTTTAAAATAAACAGATTTAAAGCAGATCTAGAAATAATTGGGATGAAAATCATGCAGAGCAGATATTCAAGACAAGTTATACTGGAAAACATCGGAAAAGAAGGACAGGAAAAACTTTTAAAAAGTTCAGTTGCCATTGTTGGATGTGGAGCACTTGGAACAGTTGCAGCTAACAACCTTGCACGTGCAGGGGTAGGAAAAATAACGATCATAGACCGGGACTTTGTAGAACTCAACAACCTTCAAAGACAGATGTTGTTTGATGAAAAGGATGTGGGTGCACCCAAAGCTGTGGCTGCAGCTCAAAAGGTTCATGATATAAATTCAGAGATCGAAGTGGTGCCAGTGATAAAGGATTTGAACTACACCAACGCTGAAGAGCTCCTAGAAAATGTGGATTTAGTAGTGGATGGAACAGACAACATACTAACCAGAATGCTTGTAAATGACATCTGTGTGAAGAATAAAATTCCATGGATCTACACAGGAGCTATTGGAACCTCGGGAATGAGCATGAACATCCTTCCAAACAAGGCATGTATACGCTGTTTGTATCCTGGAGTGCCAAAGGCAGGTTCTCTCCCAACATGCGACACAATGGGTGTTTTAAACACAGCAACTGTGATAATGGGATCCATCGAGACAACAGAAGCCATTAAAATATTATTGGGCTACTACGATGATGATGAATCCACAGACAGCAATTTAATTGTTTACGATACATGGAACCATAGCTTCGACACCATCTCAGTCAGAAAGAATGAGAAGTGTGAATGCTGTGGTAACGAAAACTACGAGTACATAGACTCTGATGAACAGGAAATAATAACATCTCTCTGCGGTAGGAACGCCATCCAAATAACCCCTGCCGATCCAAAGGAACTTTCACTCCGGAAGATAGCAGAAAATCTTGAAAAACTTGGAAAAGTAAAATGTTCCGATTTTATCATGATATTCTCCACAGAAGAAACGGAAATATCTCTATTTAGGGATGGAAGGGCAATTATTAAGGGAACTAATGATGAGAAGGTTGCAAGATCAATTTATGCCAGATACATAGGTACCTGAAATCGATGCATTTATTTGTTAAGTTTGCAAAAGTAAAGAAGTATGTTAAAAAAATTTTTTTTAGGTGGACTAAAAAAAAGTGAGTTTTAACATGATCACAATCAAGGTTTAAACTAACCTAAGGAGATAGACCTAGAAAATGAGAACTATCAAACTGAACAAAAATTCGCATAAACTGGTGGATGATGTTTTAAAGGATCTTAAAGCATCACCAGATCTGGGTATTTACAAATGTGTTCAGTGTGGAATGTGCACATCAATATGTCCTGGAGCCAGTCAGTCAGATTACGATCCAAGGGATATGGTAAGGCGTGTTTTGGAAGATGATGTATCAATTGTTGATGATGAGAACATATGGAACTGTTTTTCATGCTACACTTGTAACAGTGTCTGTCCATCTGGAAACAACGCCAGTGAAGTTAATCAGATCCTGAGACAAATGTCCATTGATAAAGGGGAGGGAATTCTTAAAATCCAATCTTTTGCTGCCTACGGAGACAGCTTCATTGAACTAGGAGTTGGATCTGTACCAAGCAAATTTTTCGATGACATGGTCAAAGATGTTGGACCCGAATACATGAACTTAAAACTCGACATCGAAGACATAAGATCAGAACTTGGACTTGGAAGCTACATTCTTCCAGAAAAATCCATTGATGAAGTCGAAGAAATATTGGATAAATCTGGATTTAAAGCCAGATTGAAAAGGATTAAGGGATGTAAAAAATGAAATTTATACCAGATAAAGAGATACTGCTCTTTAAAAGTTGTCTGGTCAATGTTGAATATCCTGGAGTGGAATCATCCACATGCTACGTATTCGATAAAATAGGCGTAGAGTACCATGTAGATGATAGACAGTCTTGCTGTACAGGGCTCGGACACTACTACGATTTATTTGACCAATTATCAACCATCACCCTGGCTGCTCGTAACTTCAATGTAGCAGCAGATACAGGCCATAAAAACATTGCTACCATGTGTGCAACATGCTATGCAATACTAAAAAAATCTGCCAAAATATTAAACCAAAATGAAGAAGCTCGTGAAGAGGTAAATGGAATCCTCGATGATTCTGGCCTTGAAGCCATGGAGTACAGTTCTGGAGATATGGATCCTGCTGAAAATATTTTCCATGTCGCCGAGATTCTTTTTAATAAACGTGAGGAAATATCAAAACATATTAAGGTTGATCTTACGGGTTTCAAAGTTGCCTCACACCATGCATGTCATTACTGTAAGGTTCACTACAACGACACTATAGAAGGTATAAGGGATCCTAACCTCATAGACGAACTTGCATCTGCCTGTGGTGTTGAAACCATAGGATGGTACGATCATAAAAGAGTGACTTGTGGTGCAGGGTTCAGACAGAGATATACCAATAAAGAAGCTTCATTGGCAGTGACAGGAGAAAAGCTTCAGGCACTCAAGGATAAAGATGTGGAAATACTTCTACACATGTGTCCAAATTGTCAGATGCAGTTTGACAGGTACCAGCCATTAATCG
>JAEZAV010000078.1 GCA_023430285.1 Methanobacteriota archaeon
GATATTGAAAAAATAGAACTCACACTGATGAACAAGATAAAAAAATCCATACTTGGAATTCCAAGAATAAAGGGTGCTGAGGTAATGGTTTTCCTAGAAAATTCCAGAGAATTAACTGGAAATGTTAATATTATTATAGAAACAGAATCTAAGGGATTTCTTTCGAGAATAATGGGAGATTCCGATGATGTGAAATTAGAAAAACAAATTGTAGACATGTCTCAAATTGAGATCAGGAAAAGTTTCAGAAAGTATCCTGAGATTGTCGAGAAATTTGACGTTAATGTAGAAATCAGCTAAGGGGGTATCAGATGACAAGAGTTATAACAGTTGCTTCAGGAAAGGGAGGAGTTGGAAAGACAACGATAACAGCTAACTTAGGAGTGGCATTATCTACATACGGGGAAGAAACCATAGTCCTTGATGCAGATGTTGCAATGGCCAACCTCGAACTTATCCTGGGCATGGAAGGGAAATCAGTCACCTTACACGATGTTCTTTCAGGTGCAGCATCCATTGAGGATGCGATATATGAAGGACCTGGAGGAGTGAAGGTTGTTCCAGCAGGAATCTCCCTTGAAGGACTGCGTAAAATTAAAATGGATAGACTGGAAAGTGCACTGGAAATTTTGGTTGAAACATCGGACATATTACTTATTGATGCTCCAGCGGGACTTGAAAAGGATGCTTTAGCAGCAATCGCAGCTGCACAAGAAATGATCCTTGTAACAACTCCTGAAGTTCCTTCCATTAGTGATGCACTCAAGACCAAGATAATCGCAAACAAACTGGGCGTGGATATAATAGGTGTTGTGATAAACAGGGAACAGCATGATAAAACCTTTTTAACTATTTCAGAAATTGAAACAATATTAGAAGTCCCTGTGATAGCAGTTATTCCAGATGATCCCGAAGTTAGTAGGGCTGCAGCATTTGGAGAACCTCTGATAATAAAAAATCCCAAATCACCTACCAGTAATGCAATAATGCAGTTGGGTGCGGATCTCATTGGAGAAGAGTACCAACCTATTGAACCTGATAAGAAGGGAGTTATTTCAAAATTAGTTGAAGGCCTTCTTGGAAGAAGATAAAATAAAATAATTGCAAACTGGTAGAAAATGTCAAGATTCATAGCTTTTGCTTCAGGTAAGGGTGGAGTAGGAAGAACATCGATAACCTTCAATCTGGGTGTAGCATTATCCCTCTTTGGTGAAGAGGTGGTAATGTTGGATCTGGACCTTGTGATGGCGAATTTGGATGTAATAACAGGTTTGTTAAATCCAGACGTAACACTTCATGATGTTCTTGTTAGGGATAAAACCATAGATGAATGTGTTTACGAGGTTAATCAGGGTGCACGGGTTGTTCCTACTGGAATTCATTTTGAAACTTTGAAGCATATCAATCCAAACTACATCTCATGGAACAAGATCATGAATGAGATCTCAGATTATGGTGAGGTCTTCCTCATGGATCTGCCATCTGGAATCAATGCAAACGTGTTTGAAGGACTACCTGAGAATACAGAAGCCATACTAGTTACACAGTCCACCATGCCTTCGGTAGCTGATGCACTAAAAATTAGAATTCTGTTCAATGAATTGAACATAGATATTAAGGGATTTGTTTTAAACATGTGGTACGATGATAAATTTTTACTATCGGAAAATGAAATAGAATCCATTCTTGAAATACCACTTATAGGTGTGATACCCTACGATAGGGAAATTGAAAGATCGATGGCACTTGGAAGATCCATTGTTGAAGTAAATCCCTCTTCCCCCACAAGCAACGCTGTTATGCAGCTAGCAGCTGATCTTATTGGCAAGGAATACAAACCAATAGAACCAGATAAAGAAGGTATACTCGGAAGGATAAAGAAATTTGTGGGTTTACTTCCAGAGTAAACAATTTTTATAATAACATTAATTATTTTTAGACGTGGATTATGAATAATTCTCAATCACAAGAAATTGTTTATGGTGTACAATCATGAATCAATTGGATGTTCTAGCCCTTGGTACTTGTAACATTGATTATCTGATGAACGTTCCCAGATTTGCAGTTGCAGATGATGAGGTGGACACTGAAAAACTCAATGTAACCTTAGGAGGATCTGCTGCTAATTTTGCATTGAAAACTTCTGATTTAGGATTAAAAACTGGAATCATGGCCAGAATTGGTAAAGATAATTTCGGAAGTTACATCAGTTCCAATTTCAATGAAAAAAATGTCAACACAGAAAGGCTCATTCCAATCGATGAGAAGACAGGAATGGCATTTATAGCAGTGGACCATTTGGGAGAACGATCCATATACACATATATGGGGGCAAATTCAAAGTTTGAACTATTAAAACCCGATATTCATTTCATTAAAAACTCTAAAGTACTGCATTTAACAGGTATGTACATAGAAGTTGTAGAAGAAGCATCAAAACATGCTAATATATTATCCTTCAATCCGGGTGCTCTTCTTGCTTCATTTGGAATGAAAGCCATGAAAGATGTACTGGCCAGAACAGACATCCTATTTTTAAATGAGAAAGAAGTCGGCCTTTTAACCGGTGAAACCTGTTCTTCAGGAGCAAAGCTTTTGATTGAAGCCGGTGTTAAAATGGTGGTGGTGACACTTGGAAAAGCAGGTTCAAAACTCTTCACAGTGGATCATGAAATTCATCAACCTTCTACCCGGGTTAAACCAGTTGATACCACAGGAGCTGGAGATTCATTTGCAGCAGGTTTTATCAATGGATTTTTAAGAAATAAAAACCTTCCAAATTGTCTAAATGATGGAAATAGTTCTGCTTTTGATTGTTTAACCAAATTTGGAGCGTCGGATACCGACCTGTTTTAATTTATATGATACATCGCTATATCAATAAGGAAAATAATGGGAAAAAGAGATAAACCTAATTTGCAGTGGTTTCAAGTTTTTTTTAAATTCATATCTTGAAGAACTTCGCAGCGTTGTTGTAGGAAACTTTTTTAATATTTTTTGATTCCACACCTGCTTTCCTTAGTTTGTGAACAGTTTTAGGAACTGACAATGGATCTGAAGGTGATGAGCTCATGTCACTATCTAGAACGAACTTGTCGTAACCGTATTTATCCATTATTTCAACGGCCTCGTCTGAAGTCATTTTATGTGGCTGGACAGTTAATCCTAGAATACCATCAAAATCCTTAACCCTGTCAATGATTGAGTTATCCACGTGATCAATGAGTACCAGTGACGTGTCAATATTTTCTTCTATTATGGATGCGGTTACCATGGTAACTTCTGCCTTATGTGTTCTAGGTGTGTGTACGATGACCTTCACATCGAGATCTTGTGCAAGTTTGAGCTGCTCTTTAAACACTTCAACCTCACTCTTTGAAGTGGTTTCCAGCCCAATTTCTCCTATTGCAACCACATTTTTGTCTTCAACCAGTTCAGAAATTTTTTCTATCACAATGGCATAGTCGCTGCATATGCTTCTTGGATGTACACCTACTGCAGAGTAAAGCTTCAAACCATTTTCAGCAGCTCTTTTGGTGTCATTTTCCATTATTCTATGAATATGATCAAGCACAACGTCTGAAGTGCTCATTTTTAATGGATCATGGGCACATGTAACTGCTTTTTTAATTCCTGAAACAGACATTCTTTCAAAATCTTCATAAGGCCTTGTATCTGCATGTATATGGGCATCTATCATACTTTTATCTCCAGAAAATCTTTACATTTAACTCGTTTTTGCACTTCTGACTATACTATTTTTAGTTTGCACTTAATCAACATTACTAAACTTAGGTGCACAAATTCATGTAAAAAGTCGTTTATAATTTAAATTAAACAAGAATGGTTAATACTGATAATATTAATCAAATAAAGTAAGGTGTATTAAGAAAATGGACAGAATCATGAAAAATATTCCATCTGAGGATTTAAGATTGTTTCACTTTGATCAGAGGAACAAACTAATTTTTATCCTATTCACAGCTATTTTATGGATGTTAGCCATAGTAGCTTACTTAATCCCTAATTTTAATCACTGGTTTTTAGTTAATTTTAATGTTCTACGTACAA
Organism: Methanobacteriota archaeon; assembly: GCA_023430285.1. Classification (GTDB taxonomy): domain Archaea; phylum Methanobacteriota; class Methanobacteria; order Methanobacteriales; family Methanobacteriaceae; genus Methanobacterium_B. Next base: position 4,072 of record JAEZAV010000078.1, read on the forward strand.
ACTACTTCTTTGCAAATCTATGTTACTATTTCACCACGTATACTCTGTCCTTTATTGCAACACCTATTTCCCTACTTTATTTGGCATCTTTTAAGCTTGATAAGCTTAAACCATACAGAATAGTGCTCATGTTATCTGTCATGACTCTCGCCATAGGTATTCCAATTGTGGACTTAATAAAATATTATGCGGCTGTTCCACGTCCTTGGATACTTTATCCAGATATTAACAGCATATACTATCCTGGAGGTCATTCTTTTCCATCTGGACACGCATTCCAAGCATTTGCAGGTACATTGCCCCTAATAATCTGTTTCTTGACCAACGATGAAACATTTAAGAGAAACCTCAAAAAAACAGTTTTAGCAATCATACTCCTGGTTTTTGCCATAGCCCTGTCTTTCAGCAGGCTAATTGCCGGTGTGCACTTCCCGACAGATGTTCTGTTCGGAATTGGACTGGCTGTAATAATGATGGTTATATTGATAGGTGCTCTACAATATTTACTTAAAACCGGAGAACTAAATCTGAAAAACGAAAAGTGGTACGCATTAATATTCATTGCACTAATCACAATGGATATATGCTTTTTATAAAATTAAACTGCAATTTATTATTGGGCTAAAAAAAAAATTTAAGGGTGGAAGATGTTTCATTGTTGTAATGATTCAAATTCCATTTTTCCAGTTAATAAGTCAATTAAAACGTTGTATACTTCTTTAATTGGAATTCTTACTTGTTCTAAATTGTCCCTGTTTCTGATGGTTACAGTGTTATTTTCAAGGGTTTCATGATCAACAGTAACTGCAAATGGAACTCCAATTTCATCAGAACGAGCATATCTCCTTCCAATTGTTCCGGAACCATCGTACTCTGCAATAATGCCCTGATTCCTAAGTTCTTCCCTTATTTCATGGGCCTTTTCTGCAAGTTGATCCTTGTTTACCAATGGAAAAACATTAACACCAATTGGGGCTATTTGTTTCTCAAGTTTTAAAAATTCCCTTTCATCATCTTCTGTGTAGGAATGGAGTAAAACAGAGTAGATGATACGATCGATACCGAATGATGGTTCAATAACGTGTGGAACAACTTTTTCACCACGTACCATTTCTTCCTGTTCATTGAAACTTACCACATCAGAACTGATTTCAACAGTTTTATCCTCGAGCTCGATACTGTAGGTTTCACCATTGTCAAATGCTTTCTGTACTTCAGATGCATCCAAATCTTCTAATGCCTTGATAACTTTGGGGGCATCTGCTTTAAACAGTGGGCCGAACTTCTTCATGTCGGGCTTAACAACGAGTTTATTGATCTTTTTAGGTTCATCGTATTCAATGAAAACACTCAAATCTTCGTTGCTGTACTTGGCATGTGATTTAAGATCAAAATCTGTTCTGTCAGCTATTCCTATGATTTCAATCCAACCGAACCGGTCAGTTAAAATCTCAACGTCCCAACAGTCAATGGCATAATGAGCCATTTCAGTTGGAAGATGCTGTCTGAACCTTATGACTTCAATTGGAATCCCAAGATCAGCTAAAAATCTTCCTGCTATGCAGAGTTGGTATGTTAAAACTTCAGAAGAGACCAAACCTGTTTCAACGGCACTTTTTGCCGTTACAATCTTCGGATCTTCTTTATTTAACTGTGCATCAGATGATAAGAGTTTTAACTCATCATTGGCAACGCTTGCAAATTTTGGATGGTCTTTATCAACAGGGTCCACAAATATTTCAGCTTCTGCCTGAGTGAATTCCCTGAGCCTTATGATTCCCTGACGCGGTGAAATTTCATTACGGTAGGCCTTTCCTATCTGAACAACACCAAAGGGTAACTTACCCCTGAAAAATCTTAAAAGCCTTTTAAACGGTATGAAAATACCCTGGGCAGTTTCAGGCCTCATATATCCTGTGGCTTTACCTTTAGCTCCGATCATGGTCTGAAACATGAGGTTGTAACTCCAAACATGTGTCAGATGACCTCCGCATTTAGGACATCCTATCTGATTTTCAGAGATTATTTCAGTCAACCTCTGATTTTCAAGTCCCTCTACATCATCATCAATAACGTCCTCAATGACATGGTCTGCCCTGAAAACTTCTAAACAATCCTTACATTCGGTCATGGGATCTGTGAAATGATCAACGTGACCAGAAGCCTTGAGTGCTTCCTCTGGCATTATGGTTGGTGATTCAATTTCATAGAATCCTTCACCAACGATGTAGTACTTTCTCCACTTTGAGATGATGTTGTTCTTAAGAGTTGCACCCAATGGGCCGTAATCAAAAAATCCTGCAGAACCTGAGTATATCTCAAATGAAGACCATAAAAATCCTCTTTTTTTAGCTATGTTCATTACTTTAGTATCAGACATGCAATTCCTCACATTTAATTAGAAAAAAATTGTTGAAGTTATAATTTATCTTTCTTCCTTCTAACAAGCTCGTAGTCGTGCTTAATTTTACTTGTAACTGGTCGTTCCTGATTCATGTACTTACTGTCCCTTTCAGGATGTCCATATGGACGGTCTGCAGGTGTGGTCATGGTTTCAAACACTATTTGGCAAACCCTCTGTCCAGTGTAAAGTGCGACAGGCATCTTCCCAATGTTGGATATTTCTAATGTTATCTTTCCACGGAATCCTGGATCAATGTAACCAGCTGTGACGTGCATGGTTATACCTAACCTACCCATTGAAGAACGACCCTCTACACGTGCAACCAAATTATCTGGTAACTCAATGGTTTCATACGTGGTGGCAAGGGCAAATTCTCCAGGATGGATAATGAATGGTTCACCATCGTCGATGTAGAATGATTCCATGTAGGATTCAATATCAGATTCGTCCATTGGATCGATGCATGGTTTTCGGATAATCTTAAATCCCTTAAATTCATTTCCTATCCTTAAATCAACAGAAGATGGTTGAATCTGTCTTTCAGGTTCTTTTAATGGATCAATGACGATCTTTCCAGATTGAATATGCTTTTTTATATCTTTGTCACTTAGAATGGCCATTTATTGCCCTCTTTCCTTTTTTTTGTAATCTTGATTTTATGTTTACTATGATTATATTTTTTCTATTTGGTATGGATGGATAACATCACCAAAAGATTCTATATTATATATAGACATATCGCCTTAGTAACTTGATAATGCCTGTGGTGTTCGTGTAACCCTTAACCTGGTTTAATTATTGTAATGAATTTTTAGGGCCAGGATAAAAGTGTTTATCCCATTATATTCATTTTTCCTTTGTCCTGAGGTTTATCCTGCGCAAAGTGCCCTTAAGTGTGTGGGCTTCCCTTCCTGTAATAAATGCACGTTGAATTATTCTGTTAAAAACCAGTTGTGCATTTTTAGTTTTGTGTTCTGGATAACCAAGTTTACCAATTATCTCATCCATAACCGCAGTTAAACTACTTTTTTCCTCGGCTGAAGCAGGTTCTAAAGTATCAACAGGGTAAGATTTCTCCTTCTTAAAAAGTTCGTAGAATATTATGGCTGCTGCATGGGTTATATTCATGATGGGATACTCTTCGTGGGTTGGAATGCTCACAATAACATCACAGAGTGCTATTTCTTCATTTGAAAGTCCGTTTCCCTCACGCCCAAAGAGCAAACAGACATTTCCCCCATAATTAATTGAATCTGAAAGGGTTTCAGGGGTAACTGCTATTTTTGATAAATTATAACTACCACCAGCATTTCCAGTTGTGGCAACAGCAGTGCTGATATCTGCTTTTTCTAAAAACTCTTCTAATGTTTCATATATTTCACAGTTACTAACAACATCCCTTGCATGCATGGCCTGATAATAACTTTCATTTTTAAGCTCACATGGATTGATAAGCACCAAATTTGTGAGCCCAAAGTTTTTCATTGTACGGGCAAGAAATCCTATGTTTCCAGGCGATTCTGGTTCTACAAAAACTACGTATATCATTCAAATCCAATCCTCAACCATAATTATCTATTCATAAGCCATTTCAAGAAGTTTAAGTATGTTCATAACCTTAACATCATTTAAACCTTCCCTGTCAAGAGAGTCTTGGATGTTGTACTCACAAAATGGACATATGGTAATGACTGCATCAACATCGAGCTTTTCAACCATTTTAACTTTCTTACTGCCCAAACCTGCAGCAATTTCAGGTTTTCCAGACCTCACTCCACCACCTGCACCGCAGCACTGATCTGGAACTTCCATCTCTACAAATTCCACACCTTTAATTTTGTTTAGCACTTCCCGAGGTTCTTTAGAAATTCCCTGGCCCCTGACGAGGTGACATGGGTCATGATAACAAACCTTCATGTTAACAGGTTTCATGGTGTCTGTTTCTAGTTTATCTGCTAAAAACTCGCTAATATCCTTAACATTCAAATTAATACCTACCTTCGGATAGTCATTTTTGAGTGTGGAACCACATCCTGCACAGACAGTAACAATTGTGTTGTAGTCCTTCAATGCTTCATAATTTCTTTTTGCTATTTCAGGGAATATTTCGGTCTGTCCAGTTCTAAGTAAAGGTGATCCACAGCAGATCTGACCATCTGGCACAATTACATCGATATTGTTTGCATCCATAACCTTAAGGAGGGCCACTGCAATTTCTGGAAGTTTATAATCAACCATGCAGCCTGTGAATAGTGCAATTTTATGTTTGGAACCGTTGTTAATATTCTTCTGGGTTTTCACAAAACCCTCAGGAAATTCTCCTGTTCCAGCTGGTTCAACTGATCTGCCAGTCTTTTTAATTTGTTCTAAAATTGTTTTATGAGCTGGCAACGGTCCTATATTTTCGTTCACAGAAATTTCTCTGAGTTTTTCAATTGCAGATCCGAAGGTGTTTATCTCCTTTGGACATACTTCCTTACATTTACCACATGAAGTACAGGTGTAGAGGCCCTCATCAAAACCTTCAGCTGCTCTGTCTGAACAGTCCCTTGGATCAAGGGCAAATTTGGAGATGTAACGCATGAAGTAGGGACCTGCAAATTCTTCAGTTTGTTTGACAACTGGACATGCAGATAGACAGGATAAACACTCTATGCAGCTTCGAATTTTTTTAGTATCTGCGTAGTCCTTAGGAAACATGATTTGGGGACATTCCTGCACACTGCAATCACCATCCACAAACAGATCCATTTTTTTGACTTTGTTGTCGTACTTCGATCTGTCCACCACCAGATCCTTTAAAACCTCGAAATCTAGGGGTTCCAAAACACACCCATCTTCTATTTCAGCTTTACAAGCTAGAACAATCTTGTTGTTCATTTTCAGAGCACATGATCCGCATTGACCTGCTCTACAAGAATATCTGTATGCAATATCTGCATCGTACCTGTTGTTAATCTGATTTAGGGCATCGAGGATCTTCATTTTATCAGATTCATCAACATCGTAAACTTCGAAGTAGGGTTCTTTCCCTGCTCGAGGATTTTGTCTTAGAATTTTAACCTTTATCATTTTATCACTTCAAGGGTTTAGGGCTGGTTTTTTCTCTCAATCTTTCTTTACTGTAAAGTTAGAACATTCATAAAAAAATAATAAACTAATCTAGTTAACTACTTACAACGATGTAGATCAATATAACGTACATTATAATTAATGTTTTTTATCAGAAGTTGGACATTTATTTTGAGCCAGACACAATCTAATTACCATCTTCAACCAAATTTCAGGTTTGCAAATAAATTTTTAGAATCAGCACGATCTTATCTGGTAATAAGCGGTTTTATCAATTTATTCAAGGGTTTCAATACATTTCTTGATGCAGAGCCAGTAAATCAGTAGTTCCTCTTCAATTCCTTTGTAGTCTGGATATTTAAATGATATTATGTTCCAAAATGTTTTGTTATGGCTCATTTCAACTAGGTGTGCTACTTCGTGATAAACAACATATTCTATGAGATGGTTTGGGAGAAATCTTAGATATTTGTTGATATTTAGATTTTTCTTTGAACTGCAGCTACCCCACCTAGATCTCATCTTCTTGAAAAATACTCTGTTAAAATCCACTCCCAAATCCTTGGTAAATTCCAGTATCCATTCCTTTACCATGGTTTTAAATTCTTCTTCACCCAGATCGAAGTTCAGATTCCTTTTTTCAGCTTCAGCTTGCAACTGCTTTATGTGAACAACCTTTTTGTAAATCCATTTTTCATGATTTTTTATAATTTCAGTGGTGTTGTAGTGGTTTAGTGGCATCACAAGCCTAATCTTATCTGTTTTAATTTCAAGACGGGCATTTTTCACTTTTCTGTGGACAACTTCGTACTCAACTTCGATGTCGTTGATCAAGGTTCTTTCAATCATGCTGTTCCAAACTTTTTTTAATATTAATCAAATTATGAACAAAAAAACAAATTAATGATTTTTCAGGCTGAACACCTTAAAGTAGTAATATGGCAAAATAGTATAAATGTGTTCGTAACTAAAATGTGTTTTGATTAAGAGGGGTAAATACAAAATTTCTATTTACTAATATTACATGACTTGAAAGGGCCTAGAACAGTAATCTGTTTATAAAATGATCTTAAACAAATTTATTCAAATATTTATGATTAAATAAGGTAGAGTTGATAGGAATTGGATTAGATTTTTTTATGTTAAAGTGATTATCATGAATCTTAAAGAAGTTTTAACGGCGGAAGAAAATCAGAAATTGTTCCTGCTGGGTAATGAAGCAGCTGTAAGGGGTGCTCTAGAAGCAGGGGTGGGTCTTGCATCCACCTATCCTGGAACTCCTTCATCAGAAATAGGGGATGTTTTTTCAAAACTTGCAGAAGATGCTGGAATTTATTTTGAATTTTCCACCAATGAAAAGGTTGCACTCGAAGTAGCTGCCAGTGCAGCAGCATCAGGTGTGCGTTCATTCACCTTCATGAAACATGTGGGTGTTAATGTGGCATCTGACTCCCTTATGAGTGCGGTGTACACTGGAGTTGAGGGAGGGATGGTGATCCTCTCAGCAGATGATCCGTCCATGTTCTCTTCTCAAAATGAACAGGACAACAGGCACTATGCTAGACTTGCCAACATGCCCATGGTCGAACCTTCAAATCCTGAAGAAATTCGTCAATTAATGGGCTTCAGCTACGAATTGTCTGAACAATTCAAACTACCAGTTCTCATGCGAACCACCACGAGGGTTTCCCACATGAGGGGTGTTGTGGAAACTGGAAAAGTAGAACCTGGCAAAACCAAGGGCTTTTTCAAGAGGGATCCCCAGAGATTCGTACCTGTACCTGCCACAGCAATGATCATGCACAAAAATTTGGTTCGAAAAATGGAAGAACTAAGGAAGCTCAGCAACTCCTCAGAATTAAACAAGATTTACAGAAGAAACGGGAAAGTGGGAGTAGTAACCAGTGGAGGAGCATTTAACTATGTCATGGATGCAGTCCAAAAGAATGATCTAAATGTGGATGTTTTTAAGGTAACCCTAAGCCATCCATTCCCAGACGAACTGTTACTTGAATTCATAAAGGATCTAGATGCAGTGGCTGTTGTGGAAGAAGTTGATCCAATAATGGAGAAAGAAGTACTGTCTATTTTAGGTAAAAATGGAATTAAAATGGCGGTGCATGGAAAACTAGACCAAACACTGCCTCTGATATATGAATATACACCCAACATCGTCATGGAAATGTTAGAAACAGTTTTAAATCAAAATATTCCGAAAAATCAGGCTTCAAATTCGGATCTTTCCATTCCTGAAAGACCCCCAACATTGTGTCCAGGGTGTCCACACAGATCCGTGTACTACACTGTTAAAGACGCTGTCAATTCCCTGGGATTAAATGATGTAATATACCCAACAGATATTGGTTGTTACACCCTTGGTATCACATCACCCTATGATGCAGCAGATTACCTACTATCCATGGGTTCATCCATAGGTACCAGCTGTGGATTTTCAAAGGCAACCAAACAAAATGTGGTGTGTTTCATAGGAGACTCTACTTTTTTCCATGCTGGGATCCCACCACTGATAAATGCTGTTCACAATAAAGACAGATTTGTTCTGGTTATCCTAGACAACAGAACAACTGCAATGACTGGAGGCCAACCACATCCTGGATTACCAGTTGATGGTATGGGATGGGAAGCTCCTGAAGTCTCAATAGATGCAATTGTTGAAGCAACTGGAGTCAAGTACCTCAAAAACATAAACCCAATGAACATTAAAAAATCCAAGGAAACATTCATGGAAGCACTTGAATTTGATGGTGTGGCAGTTGTGATATCCCAACATCCATGCATGCTAACCAAGGGAAGACGTTCAAGTAAAGCAGAGCTCGAAGTTAAACAAGAAAAATGTGATGAATGTGCTGTGTGCCTTGAAAAACTTGCTTGCACAGCTATATACAAAGATGATGAAGGTAAGGTAAGAATAGATCCTAAACTTTGCAATGGTTGCAACGTTTGTGTTCAGGTCTGTCCAGAGAGGGCAATAGGAGTTAAGAAATAAAATTTCTCTTGATAATAAACAAAAAATTAGTTTGGAAGGTTTTACAAATGAAGTCATACAGTATTTATATTTCAGGTGTTGGTGGACAGGGGATCATTAAAACTTCGACTGTGATGGGTGAAGCAGCAATGAAAACTGGTCTTCCAGTTGTGATGAGTGAAGTGCATGGAATGGCACAGAGGGGAGGGAGTGTTTCAACTGAACTTAAACTAGGTGACAACTACAGCCCCATCATAGAGTTGGGATCAGCAGATCTACTCATATCATTTGAACCTGTGGAAGCATTAAGGGCAGTTCCTAAAATAAGCAAGGAATCATACATAATTTTAAACACCAATCCAATATATCCATTCAATCTAAACGAAACAGGAGCTTCATATCCTGATATTGAAGATGTGCTTACAGAACTGAATGGTAAGGCAAAACAGGTCTACGCACTTGATGCTGATACAATTGCAAGGGAATCTGGACATTCTCTGTCCATGAACATGGTGATGCTGGGGGCTGCCTCAGCAGTGGAAGGATTTCCAATAGAAAAAGAAATCATAATAGATTCAATGAAGGCAAATCTCCCTGAAAAAAGTTTAGAAATTAATTTAAAAGCATTTAATGCAGGATTCAGTTTTGTTAAATCTGGATAATCCACATCACATATTTTTTTATTCGATTTTAAAAACAAAAAAAGAAAATTTAGGGTCGTTTAAAGACCATATATTTCATTTGATGTTATAATTTCTGCTCCACCGTCTACAAGGGCTTTAATTCCGGAATCAATATTTTCAGGGTGGAGTAAAACTATTGCCATTTCATTTTTTTGTTCTACAAAGGCGTAGAGATAATCTAAGTTGATATTTTGCCCATCTAAAATGCCCAGTATTTCACCCAGTCCTCCGGGATGATCAGGCATCCTCACTGCTATGACTTCCCCAACTTTAACAATGAAATTATTTTCCTCCAACAACTTTTTGGCCCGGTCTGGTTCTGGAACTATGAGCCTTAAAATTCCAAAGTCAGATGTGTCTGCAATGGACAGTGCACGAATGTTAATGCCTCCGTTTTCAAGCACATCCAGTGCATTTTTCATTCTACCCCTACGATTTTCCAAAAATATTGACAGCTGTTTTACTTTCATTTTCATACCTCGACCCTAAGTATATTTTTTAAAGAGTTCTCTTATCTATTACTCGCACGGCTTTACCTTCACTTCTAGGTAATGTTTTTGGCTCAACAAGGGTTACTTTAACCCTTAATCCTATTTCATTGTGTATGTACTGTTCTATTTTTTCTCTGATACCTACCAGTTCTTTTATTTCATCAGAGAACAGATCTTCGGAAGCCTCCACCCGGACCTCCATCTCATCCATGAGATGTGGTCTGGTCACAATGATCTGATAGTGAGGTTCTACCCCATCAATTCTTAAAAGAGCCTTTTCAATTTGGGATGGGAATACAGAAACTCCTCTAATTTTCATCATATCATCTGTACGTCCTTTAACCCTTTCCATTCTAACCAAAGTTCTTCCACATTCACACTTGCCCCTTGTAAGTTTGGTAACGTCTTTGGTTCTGAAACGTAACAGTGGAGTGCCCTCACGTGTTAAGGTTGTGAGTACAAGTTCACCTTTTTCCCCATCTTCAACTGTTTCAAAGGTTTCAGGGTCGATGATCTCAGGATAGAAATGATCTTCGAAGATGTGCAGTCCATCTTGTACACTGCATTCAAGACCCACTCCAGGCCCCATGATCTCAGTAAGACCATAGATGTTGTATGCAGGTGCATTAAATCTTTTTTCTATTTCTTTGCGCATTTCTTCGGTCCACATTTCTGCACCAAATCCAATGGCTTTGAAATCCATATCCTTAGTGTCTAGACCTTCTGCTTTAATTTCTTCTGCTAGGTAAAGACCGTAAGATGGTGTGAATATCATGACTGTGGTTCCAAAGTCCTGCATGATTTCTATCTGTCTTTTTGTCTGCCCTGTTGAGATTGGAATAACTGTTGCACCAATCTTCTGTGCACCGTAGTGCACTCCAAAACCACCTGTGAATAATCCATATCCATGTGTGTTTTGGATGATGTCTTCATCATCTACACCGGCCATTGTGAGTCCTCTGGCCATTACTTCGCTCCAGATTTCGAGATCACCCCTAGTGTATCCTGATACTGTGGGTTTGCCAGTTGTTCCTGAGGATGTGTGAACTTCGACTATCTCCTTTTTAGGCACTGCAAACATTTCAAATGGATAAGCATCTCGTAAATCATCTTTGGTTGTAAACGGAAGTTTCTCAATATCTTTAAGAGTTTTAATGTCTTCAGGTTTGATGTGTATTTCATCCAATCGTTTTCTGTAGTAAGGAACATTTTCATAGGCGTACTTAACGATTGTTTGTAATTTTTCTAGCTGTAACTTTTTCCTCTCATCATCGGACATGCATTCTACTTGTTCATTCCAGATCATAGTTATCCCCAACTCATAAACGTCCAATCCTGTTTTATTATTCGGCTATTTGTTTTAAAATGAATGATTATTAGTTTCTGTTAGAATAATTTCATGTTTCAAAATTTAATTGAAGGGTTTATAAAATTTACCATAATGATCTCTAAAATTAAATTTTTTTATAAAAATTTCATAATCGATTCATTTCGAGGTTGTAGTGTAATTAATTGTTCAATTTTACAAGGCATCGTTCCATACAGATTTATATAAAATGATTTCCCTAAACCTTATTCTGTAATAAAAAAATTATAAATTCGAGTTTAATCATGTTGCCATATAGTACCTATCAATTTCGATAATTGCAATCAATGATTTATAACTGTAAAATTAGAGGAGGGGTAAGATGGATATTTTTATATTGAGTATTGTTGTATTGATTTACCTCCTGATGGTGGGATACGTAGGTTTTGTTGCCTGGAAGCGAACTAAGAGTTCGGAGGATTACTTAGTTGCAGGGAGAAACACCCACCCCTACATAATGGCTTTAAGTTACGGTGCCACTTTCATAAGCACGGCTGCCATTGTAGGTTTTGGAGGAGTTGCAGCTAACTATGGTATGGGGATACTTTGGTTGGTCTTTTTAAACATTCTTGTTGGAATTTTCATTGCGTTCGTATTCTTTGGAAAGAGAACCCGTAAAATGGGCCATAATTTAGGGGCCCTAACATTTCCAGAATTTCTTTCAAAACGTTTCAACAGCAAATTTATACAATACTATGCAGGAGCAGTCATATTTGTAGGTATGCCGCTTTATGCATCGGTTGTATTAATTGGGATGGCCAGATTTGTTGAATCAACACTCCATTTAAATTATTACTTTGCACTCATTGCAATGGCAGTAATAGTCGCTGTCTATGTTGTGTTTGGTGGAATAAGGGGTGTGATGTACACAGATGCACTTCAAGGTACCATCATGTTCTTTGGTATGATCATCCTGTTAGGAGCTACTTACTGGATGTTGGGAGGAGTTGTTGATGCAAACACTGCTTTATCCAATTTGGTAAATGTTGTTCCTCATAATGCAACAGCACAGGCCGTGGCCACAGGATTTACAGGGTGGACATCTATGCCAGTGGCGGGAAGTCCATTTTGGTGGACTTTAATCTCAAGTCTGATACTTGGTGTGGGTATAGGGGCACTGTCACAACCACAACTGGTGGTTAGATTCATGACAGTGAAATCCAACAGAGAACTCAACAGGGCAGTTTTGGTTGGTGGAATATTCATATTTGTGATGACATTTTCAGCCTACGT
>JAEZAV010000169.1 GCA_023430285.1 Methanobacteriota archaeon
ATAATAACCAGCCAATTAGTGGAAAGACATTGGAGTTCTACATTGGAAATACAGAGGTTGGAACAGCCAACACCGATGTAAATGGTGTTGCAACACTGGTATATACTGTTTCTCAACTTTCAAGAACGTACAGTTTAATGGTTAAGTTTCTGGGGGATGATGATTACAACAAAACAAGTGCCGCAGGTTATTTAACTATGGTTCCATCAAAAACTGTCCTATCTGTGTTGCCAACAAACAGTTATAGAACTGTGAATACCACTTTAAAGGCAAAACTACTGGATGAAGAAGGGAATGGACTTTCTGATAAGCTTATAAGTTTTTTTGTTAATAACAGTCTCATTGGAACTGCTCTAACCAACAGTGAGGGTATTGCAACTTTGATCTACACCCTAAACAGTTGTGGTTCTTACAATTTATCTGCAGAATTCAATGATACCATTGATTACAATTCCTCTTCTGACAAGCAAAGCTGGATTGTACAGACCATCCCCACAAAACTGATATTTAAATCATTGAAGAGTTACAATGGAGATAAGGTTAAATTACAAGCCACACTAATAAATACCGTTAAAAATATCCCAATATCTGGAAGAACTGTTTACTTCTACGTGAATGGTAACTTAGTTGGAAGCGGAATTACCAACAGTTCAGGAGTTGCGAGTTACTTGTACATGGTAAAGTATTGTGCTGGCACCTACAGCCTCAAGGCAGAGTACAAAAAGGATAATTTGTACGGTGGTTCCACCAACAACACATATTTAAATATTCAAAAAATCCCCACCAAGACAGTTACAAACAGTGCATCAGCAAAAATAAATTCGAGAATTAAACTGATGGCAACTCTTACAAATCTACATAACAACACCAAACTAACAAATGCCACAGTAAAATTCTACGTTGACGGTAAGTGCGTGGGATCTGGTGTGTCTAACAAGTATGGAGTGGCAGCTATCTACTACACAGTTAAGATCAAGAGAGGCACCCATAACATAACAGCCAAATACTTCTCAAACAACACTTACAATGGAAGTTCAAGCTACAACAAGCTTAAAGTGATATAATTTACAGGTTAAATAGCTTAAGCTTCAAAAACTTTTCTTAAGTTGTGATTTCTACTCTCAAAAATAGCTCATTTTATAATTGTTTATTGATGATAATTTGCAAAACTCCAATTTTCAATTTGATCACAGATGCACTTTTTTACAGATAAAATTGGTTTTTTATAGGCCTCAAAATCCCAATTAAATGGTTAATCCTGGTTTTAATAACGTAACTGCTATTTTTCCAAACAGTTGATTTTCCACGATTAGTGGATTTGTGTGAAAAACAGCACATTAATGGACAAAAATGATATATATGAGTGAAGTTACACACCATTTTACTAAAAGATTCGTTAAATGGTAGAACAATGGAAAAAAAAATAGTTTTGTACATGATGCTGGTTGGCATATTCATATTTTGCGTACAATCAGTTTCGGCTTCAACCATATCTGTTCATCCAGGGGACAATATTCAATCTGCAATTGATAAATCCTCAAATGGAGATACTATTATAGTTTATGATAAAAATAATGCAGCTTATACCTACAAGGAAAGTTTGTACATCAATAAAAAAATTCACCTAAAATCCAGTGGAAAAGTTACTATAGAAGCAAAAAATACGAGTTCAGCTGTGGTCACAGTTAATTCTCAAGGTTCAGGATCTTCCATTCAAAATTTTGATATGACTCGAACCAACTACTGCATCGTAATAAACAACGCCAACAACTGTTATATCTCGGGAAATAAAATTAAAGGCACTTCACTGGTTGGTATTCAATTTTATGGTGATGTTTCTAATTCTAAAGTTCTTAACAATCAAATAACAGGTGTGGATTCAAGTGTGGGTAACGGTATAAGTTTTGAATACGGTTACTGTAACTACAACAACATTTCAGGAAACACAGTATCGAATTTTTTAAACGGAATTCTGTTCAACGACAGAAGCGAATGCAATTCTGTTGAAAACAACATCTTAACATGTACTGGTAGGAAAGGTGTTGGAATTTATGCAACAGACAACTCACGTTCCATGAGGATCATTGGAAACACTGTTTCAGGGGCTGAAGATGGAATAGCAGTGCAGCAGATGGAAAATTCAGTTGCAACCGATTATCTCATCAACGGTAACAAGCTCAATGGAAATAACAATGGAATGTGGATTCGTTTAGAGAACAGTACAGTCTCAAACAACCTGGCCAACTCAAACATTTTGAGTGGAATTGATTTAACTGGCAGATACAATAATATTTTGTGTAATAATGCTTCTTACAATGGTATATGTGGAATAACAATTTCAGGTGTTTGTAGTGATGATTACAATGTTGTTTCAAAAAATGTACTCAGTCATAACATGGCAGGAATAAACAGTGCTAGCCAGCGATCTTACTACTACAAAAATACAGTATCCTACAATACCAAAAACGGCATGATTGTTACAGCTAATCACTCTAGTTTAACCTACAACACTATAAACAACAATGGTGGGAGTGGTGTACTCTGTATTGGATTGTACAACCTTATAAAATCCAATCAGATCTCTAAAAACAATCTTGGAATTTACCTTCAAATGGCATCAGCCGCTGATTACAACACTGTAAGCTATAACAATGTGTACTGTAACCAAAATGGGATAAACAGTGCAAGTCCCTACTCACAGTTGTGTCACAACAATGTTAGCAGCAATACAGAAAATGGAATTATTAACAATGCAGGACATGTTTCAATTAGTTCTAATGTGATTAAAAATAATAAATGCAGTGGTATCTTGTCCATAGGTACATACAACAGTTTCACATCCAACACTATCTCTGGAAACAGCATGGGAATTTGCCTACAAAAAGCATCCGATGCGGATAATAACTCCATCAAATCAAACTCAGTGTCCTACAATAAAAATGGGATAAACAGTGCTTGTTCCTATTCAAACTTCGTTTACAATACAATTAACAACAACAACGGTACAGGACTAACCATCACAGGATCCTTGTGTAATATCTACGGAAATTCCTTGAGTTACAACAAGGTAGCTGGGCTCACAATAACTGGTAGCTACAACAACGTGACACAAAACTCTATTTACAACAACCTTTATGGTGCATCATTTAGTAGTGCTCTAGCAGCAGTTTTTAACTTCAACAGAGTGGTGGGAAACACCTATCAACTTTACCAACCTTCAAATGAAGGAACCTTGTTAAATGCCCAGTTCAACTGGTGGGGTTCAAACTTACGACCCGTGAAGGTGTACGGTGCATTCAACTTTTCAAGATGGTTGGTGCTTAGATTAACCACTGTAAAATCTCAAATGGCAGGAACAAGTTCATGCGTAGTTGCAGATTTAAATCATGACTGGCAAGGTAAGGATGTTTCTAGCTATGGGCATGTGAATAATGGTTTCACCATTTACTTCCACAGCACCCTTGGAACCATAAGTTCAAAGGCAAAAACTGTGAATGGAACTGCAACAACATGGTTTAAAGCCGTCAATTTAGGAACTGCAAATATTAATACTGTTTTAGATTCGCAAAAAACTCCGAGATCAGTTTCAGTGTACTCTGCAGTTAAATTTATCAACCTGTCCCAAAATGCCATAAACGTGTCCAACACAAAAACGATCCAGTTAACCTACAGTATGCCAATTAAATTTGGAAGCAAAGTTTCCATAGAACTTAAAAGTAGTAGTGGGAAGAAAATATCAATCTGCCCAAGTATAAAATCAAATGTTCTTACAATTTCACATGCTACACTTTCCAGGGGAACCAAATATGTGTTGGTCATACACACAGGAACCATAACTGACATGAACAACAAACCAATGCCCCTTTACAGCATAAATTTCACAACAGCAAAGTAGTACCGAACCATTAGGATCAAAGAGAAAAGTTATCAATTGTTTGGAAGCTGATTCTAAAAAAAATAGGTACAAATGTGATTATTTTTAGGATATAAATACTCAAGATTCATCCATTTTGTTGAGTATTGTCCTGATATTTTTCAGTGATTTGTGGAGGGTTTCCATGTCTTCATCTGAAATTGAGGATAATTTTTTCATTATCTGTTGATTTGAATGTGAGTGCCAATCCTCAATGAGTTGGTTGCCCTTTTCTGTTAGGGCTATGTTAATTACCCTTCTATCATTTTGATCTGGTATTCTTTCTGTGAGTCCGTTTTGAACCAGCTTGTCAATGAGTGAAGTCATGTTTGATTTGGATATACAGACTTTTCTTCCTATTTCCGACATTGGGAGGGGACCACGTTTCTTTAAAACCTTAAGAACATGGAAGTAAGAATGGGGCATTGAGTTGTGTTTTAAACTTTTTTTGTGTCTAAACAGTTTGTTTTTAAATAGTGGAAATAGAAGATACATTTCCTCTGTAACTTGAATTAATAGTTCTTTATCCATGACCATTCCTCATCTAATGGTCCATTCCAATTAAACCCGTTGAATTTCCGTACACGTAAGGAATGGAGTCCCCATTATCAATTTTCTTACTACTGTTTTGTCGGGTTAGGTTTAAGTACGTATCTAAATGCTCCTAAAAAAAAATATTCTCTATGGTTTCTCAGTTGGATCATCTGCTTTTTACAGCAGATTTTAGGGACTGTCTCCAGTCCCCAAATATGTTGTTAATAATTTATTTAGACATTATTCTTTGAGCATGTCGCGAATCATTTTGAGCATTTCAAGTTTTTGTTCAGACATTGAAGCCTTCATATCTAATTTGGCTGCTATTATTTTCTTTTTTTGCTTCATGATTTCTGCTTTCTGCTCTTCCATGGATATCTTAATGTCCATCTTTTTTTGAAGCAGTTTCTTTTTATCTGCATCTGAGAGTTGTTCCATGACCTTCTTCATGAAGATCATTTTATCATCTTTACCATGCATTCTGCTTTGCATGGAATGATGTTTCATATAATGATGCATTTTGTATCTGCTTTCCTTATCCATCGGTCCGAAATTTTTTTCATCACACATAGTATCACCATTTTTCTCCATTTTTTTTGAGCTGATCTGATAATCATAAAATGACCAACCCATAGTTATACTATAGAACTATTCTATTAATAAAGGTTCTGTTTTATAACTATTCCATATCATACTATTATTAAATAGAACTAAAACTTGTATTACCAAAAAAATGTGTTTTAACCCACAGCCACTCTTCCAAAGTATCCCAGTTAAATTAAATAGAAGTTTAATTTAATAACAACTGATTTTAGGCTAAATAAAGCAACCCCACATATTTTAGTAACCAATCTTAACCAAAAGTCATATTAACTGGTTTATTCAAATTCAGTTGAAAAAAAGTAAAATTAAGTTTAAGTAGAATTAGGTTGATATATCCACTTTCTACTGAAGATCCAAATTTGATGATCATGTAATGTGGAAGAATATTTTTTGATTCGTTTATTAATTCTAAATAACTAAAGTTTTGAAGGTGAAATAATTGGACATTATACAGGCAATAATTTTAGGAATTGTTCAGGGTTTGGCAGAATTTTTACCAGTGGCCAGTGCTGGACAGGTTATTTTAGTAACACATATATTAGGAGTTACATTCCCTTCACAGTCCGATGCTCTGGCATTTAACACGTTACTGCACCTCGGAACACTCACGGCCATCGTTGGTTTCTTCTACAGGGATCTCATAAAAATTATAAAAGCATTCATAGACAGTTTATTGGACATATTCAGACAAAAATTCAAAGAAGGTCTTAAAGAAGATGTTTACAAGAGATTAGCATGGCTCATGCTCATGAGCACAATACCCGCAGCAGTAGTCGGTGCACTATTTAATAAACAGTTCGAAATCCTTTTTGGAAGTGTTGTTGCTGTTGGAATATTCTTGATCATCAACGGTTTTATACTGTACAGTACAAACTATGCAAAGAATGGTAAAGATACAGTTAAACAACTCACCTTCAGAAACGCATTTTTAATAGGTGTTTTTGAATCTCTTGCCTTGTTTCCAGGAATTTCAAGATCAGGAACCTCCATCAGTGCAGGCCTATTTCTAGGTCTTGAACGAGAATGCGCCGCAAGATACGGGTTTTTAATAGCTTTACCAGTTATAGGTGCAGCAGTTCTATTTGAAATCAAAAATATTGGTGCACTGTCGCAAAACAGTCCTTTAACAATGGTTGCCGCGTACATTGCAGTGGTTGTATTTGGTTACCTGTCAATAGGTCTTCTCATTAGGCTCATAAAATCAACGAGTCTTAAGATATTCGCATATTACTGTTGGATCGTCGGTGCTTTGACTTTGATCTTGAGCTATGCATATGGATTAATCTAATTAAATCTTTAACCCATGAGAAACATATTAAAATAACAAAAAAAATTGTAAATTATGGAAAAATTGTTAAAAGATGATTAAACCTAAATAATTATTTATTATAAGAATTGAAGGTGAAATATTTTGAAATTTAACAAACTGAATATTTTGGGGATTTTAATGATCCTCTTCGCAGTTTTACTTGTCTTTACTAATTTTTTAGACAAGGTAATGTTAATGCTTACCTACCATTTCCTAGAGGGTTCTTCACAGGGAAAATCCATCATACTCTTCGCAGTCATGGGAAGCATCCTATTACTCTATCCTCTCTTCGAAGTGAAGGGATTTATAGGATCCAAAATCTCAAACCTAGGATCCATATTCAAATTTGAACCAAAAAAATACCTCAAGATCACCATTTGTTTGTTGATTTTAACATATTTAGTTGGAATGTTGACAGAACTATTGATACGGTACAAATTCGGAGTATCACCATTCAACACTTTTATTGCTTACAACAGTAATTCCTACAGTTCAACTGCCCTAACACACAGCCACGTATTCAAATCCATGTTGGGACTGGTGATAAGTAGCCTTGGAATTCATATTAATGCCGGTATAAATGCAGGTGTGGCACTCATACCCTACACTTTGCCGCTTGCTTTGATAGTGTTTGTAACCTATCCCCTGATCTATATTGGTGGAATGATAGCAGTTGCAAATGAAAAAAGATTCTTGTATCAGATATTACTCGCTTTCGCTGTTACAGTGTCTCTCATAGGCGTGCTTGATGGAGGTTTATTTTCCACCCCTGCATTAGTAGGTCTTGCCACACTTTTAGGTATTTACTTCATTAAAAAACCATTTAAAGCCAAAGATTTAATAAAACCAAGTGTTATAATTATAATACTCATCATACTCAGAGTTAGTTTGGGAATTGTAGGTACGAATACTGTGGTGCATGAAATAACCGTACTGAATCCCTCAGATCATATTGATCTTCAGTCCTACAACGTTACAAGCATTCAAAAAATGGATAATAAAACTGTTTACAGTGTTCCAGGAAACACCAACGATAAAGTTTTATTAATGGGACTAACAAGGGATTTGAAGGGAAATGGAACTGGATTTTTCCTATCCTGGAACATATACTCATTTGTATGACTCATTTCAGATAATGAACTAATTATAGAATAAATAACTAATTTGTAATATTATATTGAGGGCACCTATTGGGGTACAAAGGAAAATTTTGAAAAAAAATCATTTGTAAAATATTATTAGGTGACAAAAAATATGAGTAAAAAACTTTGGGTCACAGTCATAGCACTAGGATTAATCGCAGTTATTGTAGGTTATTCCTATGTTACAGTTTCAAACGGACCTATAGAACCTTTAGGACGATTATCTTTCGTTAAAATTGCTAATCCAGATATGTATCCCGGACATCCACATGCAAATCTTTTAGGTGTATATGCCCTACAAAGAAATTCTAAATGTGCCATGGTGCTGCACTTTGCTGGAAGTTCCAATTACAGGAGCTTTCCAGAACTTGTTAATGACACTGCCAGCCACCAAACAGGGAACGTTTACATCATTGAGGTTGCATATATAGACACCCAAGGTGGAGGTTCAAAGAGCATGAGCCAGATAGACATGTTGGACTCACTTAAAGTAGCTATTTACGGTGTTCCCGACAACAGGTACAAGTACATGTCTGATGGAACAATTTACAACACCTATGATGAAATGATGGCACATGTTAACCAACTTGCCCAACAGCACAATCAAACAGGACCCATACCAACGGTTTGGCACGGAACTGTGAGGACAGACAACCCCCTGATAGATCCAGGATGTGGATTCCCACTTTACTTCCAGATCATGACCAAAACCTACGGTATTGTTCCGGCATATGTTTACACCGCCTATGGACTACTGCAGATATTCGTTTACAGTCCATACTGGAAATACGAGTTAACCCATGCAACAGAACTTCAAACACTCTACAATGAAGGTGCCTTGAACCTTGATAAGAGTAATGTGGCTTCAAATGTTGACAAGTACTACGAAAATTTAAGTAAACAGGAAAGTATTTCACAGGAAAACTTGACTAACTACGACTAAAATCGTGAATGAGGGCTAGTAACCCTCCTAATTCTATTTTTTTTATTTAAATCTTTAAATTGAGTGTTTACAAAATTTTATGTTAAAATTAGGTTTGTATAAAATGTAACCAAACTCAACCTAGTTGTGGATCATATGCCCCAGCTTCAAAGTAGGATGTTGAATACTAATTTGTAAAGAGATAAAGATATTTAGGTCGATATTGTTCGGATTTAACACGTTGATTAGGTATATAAATGATTAATAATAGAATAGTATTAACATATTAGGTTAAATTATACTCCAATGAATTGTAAGAATTGAATTAGAATTCTTTTATGAAAATCTACTTTGGTGAACTAATGATCAGTTTATTGTTGGATTTATTGATACCTCTGTTTGCAATCTTTATTGCAGTATTTTCAAAGCGTTTAGACATAAACAAAAATTTTTACATTAAATTATTCTTTGGACTCTTTGTTATTTCCATTTCCAGTGCAATTGTTTCCTACGTAATTCCATCACCCATACTGGGACTAGTTGGCTCGTTTTATATGTGGTTAGCATTTGGATTTGTTTTGCTACATTCTTCAAAGGTTTTAGGAAACAAAAAAACTTTGATATTCTTCATCATTGCATATTTATTTGGTTTTACATTTGAAGCGATTGGAGTTAAGTACGGCGGCATATTTGGCATGCCCTACTACTATCAAAACATACCAACCTTCTTTTTCGGATTGGTTCCAATTTCCACACCTATATCATGGTGTATTATTATTTACTTCAGCTACACCCTTACAAATTTATTTCTGTTCGGATTTGGTGGGAAAAAGCCCAGAAAAACTGATGACAGGGCATATTTTTGGGTCATGATCGTTATCCTTTCGGCCATAGGTGGATTTGTCGCTCTTAACTTGGACATGATCCTGGACCCTGTTGCAGTTGCTCCACAAGTTGGTGGGTGGGTTTGGTCAGGTGGAGGTCCCTACTTTGGAATACCCATAGGCAATTTCATTGGATGGTTTATGGTTTCTGCCGTTGCAATCTTAATTTTCAGATATTACGAGTCAATTTCATCAAAAACAAACCCTAAATATGAATTAAATATTCCTCTAAATTCATATATTGTGCTGCTCTATTTCATTTATTTCTTAGAAAATGCAGTTCGAGCATTGACCCTGGGTAAAATGGAGTATATCTTGATCGGTGCAACCACCATGATGCCCTTCGTTTTAGTATCGTTGCTAGTTTTGCTGCTTTTAAGGAAGAATGAAAACCACTGCTAACTTATTTTAACTCCTAAATACTGATTTATCTGCTTACAGCCTCAATAAAAACTTGAGCTACAGAAATTAAGGAGGACCTATTCTAATTATGGGGCTTTAATAGTGGAATTTACATTAAAATATTATTGTTTTTTTGTTGGAATCATGATATTTCATTTATTAACACCCTTTTTGTGATTTTCATCACAGAATTCCAGTGAAATTATTATATGTGTAGTGATTGTACATGAAAATATTACAAATATTATAGGTTGGTGAGATTTTTGATTAAAAAAATGATCATTATCATAATATTTATGGGAACTTGTTTAATATCACTACAATCCATCAGTGCTGCTAACGTTACAGTACATCCTGGCGAAAGTATTCAAACTGCTGTTAACGGTGCATCTGACGGGGACAATATCATTGTATACGACGACAACAATAAATCGTACACCTATAAAGAAAGTATTTCAATAAACAAAAAAGTTAACATAAAATCAAATGGTAATGTAACAATTGAGGCTAAAAATAGCAGTTCTGCGGTTTTTATCGTTAATTCTGCTGCTTCAGGGTCTTCAATTCAGAATTTTATCATGACCAAGAGTAATTACTGTATCATGATAAACAATGCCAACAGCTGCATCATATCCAACAACATCATATCTGGTGCATCTTTAGTTGGAATTCAATTTTACGGGGACATTTACAATTCAAGGGTAACTGGTAACACAATAACAGGTGTTAATCCGAGTGTTGGAAATGGAATTAGCTTTGAATATGGTACAGTTGTCAACAACACCATAAGTGGAAACAACATCAGTAACTTTTTAAATGGTATTATTTTTAACAACAACAGTGAAAACAACACTGTTTCAAACAACAAGGTGATCTGTACAGGTTACAATGGAGTTGGAATTTACACTACCGACAATGCTCGAGGCATGACCATAACAGGCAACACTGTGACAGGAGCTGAAGATGGAATAGGAGTACAGCAGATGGGAACCAACACTGCCAACAACTTCAACATCAGCGGTAACACTGTGACAGGAAATAAAAATGGTTTCTGGATCCTTTTAACTGACAGCACTATCTCCAACAACACAGCTTCAGGAAACCTTGTAAGTGGAATTGACATAACAGGTAAAAATAATAAGATCTTGAACAACACAGCTTCAAACAACGGTAACACTGGTATAACCATTGCAGACTATTCCAATGCAGATTACAACACCGTGAGTGGAAATACCTTAAACAACAACACTGCTGGAATCAACAGTGCAAGTAACTACACAACCATTTCAAACAACGTAGTTAATAGCAACTCTGATAATGGAATTATCTCGACTGCGGATCATGTGACCATCTCAGGAAACAACGTAACCAACACCAACGGAAGTGGTGTGTTGTTGGTGGGTGTTTACAACACAGTCTCAAGCAACTCCCTTCAAAATAATTTGATAGGACTCTACATCCAGAAATCTACCAGTGCAGATTACAACCTAGTTTCTAACAACGTTATATCCTACAACAACAATGGTATCAACAGTGCAAGTCCATACACGAATTTTACCAACAACACCATAACTCATAACAATCAAACTGGGCTCACAGTTACAGGTTCAAACTGTAACATAACTGGGAATTCCATGTCCTACAATGGTGAGGCCGGACTTACAATTACAAGTACCAGTAACAATGTTTTATCCAACAGATTGGAGTACAACCTTTACGGTGCTTCCTTCAGTAACTACAATGCTGCTAATTTCAATTTAAACAGCGTTGTTGGGAATACTTACCAAGTTTACAGTCCAGACACAACTGGTTATTTAAATGCACTAAACAACTGGTGGGGATCAAACAGTTCTCCTGCAAATATCTATGGTTATTTCAACGTAAATCCATGGATAGTTTTAACGCTTTCTGCCAATCCAAACCAGTTACTAACAGGATCTAACTCCACAGTGACTGCTGATTTAAACCACAACAGCAACGGGGTGGATGTTAGATCCTTGTATTCTGGTATGACAGTTCCAGATGGAATAGCTGTGAATTTTAGCAACGACACACTGGGAACTGTGACTCCTTTAAGTGGAACTACAGTCAATGGAACAGCTTCTGCTGTTTTCAATGCAGTATCTCCAGGTATTTCTAAGGTAAATGCCAGTGTTAATTCGCAGAATGTTTCCACAAATATTTCCATAAGTGTACCTGCAGCAATTTCCACCTCTGTTAAAGTTAATCCTATCACAGGTTACAAAGGAGTTGGAACTAACCTCATCGCTACTTTAAGGGACACTAAAAATAACATAACTCTTGCAGGTAAAATTATAAGATTCAGTGTCAACGGTACGTTTTTAGGAACTGCTGTCACAAACAGTGATGGAGTTGCTACCTTCGCCTACACCGTTACACAAAATATTGGTGTTTATTCAATATTAGCAGAATTTATTCAGGATTCAACCTACGCTGGAAGCAATGGTACAGCCAACTTAACAGTTGCCACAAACATTGCAGATGTTCAGGTCACAAACACTGTATCCAACACTAAACCTCACTACAACGACACCATTACTTACACAGTGACAGTCACAAACAACGGGCCATGCCCTGCTTTAAATGTTGCAATCACCGAATGGTTAAACAACGGTTACATTACATACGTATCAGATGATAGTCAAGGAGCATTAAACCTATCAAATGGAATCTGGACCATCGGAACACTCGCAAGCGGACAATCAGCAGTACTCCACATCGTTGCAATTGCAAACACTCCCAACACCTCCACAATTAATACAGCAACCTACAATCCAGTTACATCAGATCCGAACAGCACCAACAACAACCAAACAGCTACCATAACAGTACCGGCTATAAATGCAGACATACAGGTAAACAACAGTGTATCCAACACCAACCCAAACTACAACGACGTCATAACCTTCACAGTAACAGTCACAAACAACGGACCAGACGCAGCACAGAACGTTGCCATCTCTGAATGGTTAAACAACGGTAATATAACTTACCTGTCAGACGATAGCCAAGGAGCCTTAAACCTATCAAACGGAGTATGGACCATAGGAACACTCGCAAGCGGACAGTCAGCAACACTACACATTGTGGCCAGAGCAAGCACTCCTAACACCACCATAGTAAATACAGCAACCTACAATCCAGTTACACTGGATCCAAACAGTGCAAACAACAACCAAACAGTGACCATAACAGTACCGGCCATAACTGCAGACATACAGGTAAACAACAGTGTATCCAACACCAACCCAAACTACAACGACGTCATAACCTTCACAGTAACAGTCACAAACAACGGTCCTGATACTGTTCAAAACTTGGCAGTGAGTGAATGGTTAAGTAACGGCAATATAACTTACATCTCCGACGATAGCCAGGGCGCCTTAAATCTATCAAACGGAGTATGGACCATAGGAACACTCGCAAGCGGACAATCAGCAACACTACACATCGTGGCCAAAACAACAACCAGGAACACAACCATCATGAACACAGTAACCTACAATCCACTGATAAACGATACCAACAGCAGTAACAACAGTCAAAGTGTGAACATCACAGTTACATGAGTGGTCTAAATCCGTGAATCGGGTTAAAACCTAAAATTCCTTTTTTTTCTTTTTTTGGAAAATATCGATTTAAACAATATCGATTTAAACACATTAAAAAAAAAATGTTTGAAGCATATATTTGTAAAATTTAACACCGGAAACATTCTATTTCATTTTGATTTGGTAAAAAAAATGTTTGTCTAAATAGTTTGGAGTTTGATAAAGATGATGACCGTTGCTATTGTTAAAAGAAAGTTAAAACCTGGAAAAACCTATGAAGACTTTAGGAAGGCATGGTACCACACTGTTGGGTTCGGAACCAATACTCGGATGTACACTGCAATCAACGTGGCCGATCCAACTGAAATTATTGTGATGGGCTTTGTGGAGTCGGAATTGGATAATTTTATGGATGGTTTGAAAATTGATGTTAATGAAAGGCTTGAAAATCCACTCGACGATATAATTGAACCGGAAATAGTGAGAGAGTTCGGAATGGTGGTCTCGGAAGATGACTTCTCTCCTGCAGGAGCCATTGAGTATAAAGATGCATCCATTGGAAACAAAGAAACAGATATGCAGCAAGTCTACAATGACATTTCCAAAATTGCAAAAATGATTGAAACAGCCTCTGAAGAAAGGGATGAACTCAAAAAAAGTAATCAACAACTAAAATAGCCTTTATTTTCCCCATCTTCGAATTTTGATATTTATTATTAAGATTCACTAATTATCATTTAATTTTCTCTTATTTTTCATGGGTTTCCATAAATTCATAATTTGAGGAATACCTTTATCATTTCTTCAAATCTAATTTATTATAGGGGAAGATAGTTTAGAACAGTAACTATTTAATCTGTTTTAATAATTGGACATATTTTCGCATCAATTGACCCATAAATTTAAGGAGTTTATATGCAAAATAATACAATTTTAACAGGAATATTGATTATTTTATGCGTATTAGTTGCTTTAATAGGTTATACAAACCCCAATACTTCTAACTTTTTATCAATTGAACCCTCAAGTGTTGTTGTAAATCCTGGACAAAGCATTCAAACAGCGATCAATTCAGCACCTGCAGGATCCACCATAATTGTTAATCCTGGAAATTACACAGAAAATCTTAAAATATTAAAAAACATCACGTTAACTGCTAACGGTACAGTAAATCTCAAACAAGTAAATATTGCCTACACAGGATGCAAAGTGGAAGGTTTCAGCTTCAGTGGAGATTATCCAATCGTAATCTCAAGCACAAGAAACGTTGAAATAAGTGGAAATACCATAAATTCAAATTTAAATGGGATTATGAGTACCGGAACAAATGTAAACCTTACAATATCCTCAAACACATTAACAGGTACAAATCCGTTTTATGGTAATAATATGGCTTATGAGGGTCCATTGTACAATTCAACAATTCAAAATAATGTTTTATCTGGTGCAGAGTTCGGAATGTTGTACGATGCTCCAAGTAATAATATTACGATAAAAAACAACGTTGTGATAAATAATTATGACTTGAATAACCCAAGAGATCCGTTGGTTCATACTGGAACTGGGATATATACTGTTGCAGGAAGTACTGACTTTAAAATCTTGAACAACACCGTGATTAACACTCGAGACAGTATTGCTGTAGAAGATTTAGGTGGAGGATTATCCACAGGCTTCATCATCGAAAACAATACAGTAATGAAAAGTTTTAATGGTGTTTGGGCAAAATTAAGCAACAGTTTAATACAGAATAATAATTTCAGCAATAATACAGCAGGTATTGATGTGGTTGGAACTGGGAACATAATAAAAGACAACATCATAGAAAATAACAGTGTTGTGGGAATAGCTCTAACCACCAAACAAGCCGATGACTACAACACCCTCATAAACAATACGTTAACTGGAAATGGTGGCCCATACTACACAGTGGGGCCTGGCAGAATAGTGATGGGAACATAGTAAATTACCATAAGGAAGACCAATAATAATATTAACATGTAATATGGTCCATTTGAGCCTTCTAAATCCACAGGTACTAATTTATTAACTTTATTCGGAAAAGCAAAGATAGTTTGAATAATTAGGCCCTCTACAACTAAAAATATGCCCATACCTATAGAAGGGTAACCTACAATTAAATATGTAATTCCCCAAGCAGTTGTTAATCCACCAATTATCGCAGAAGATAACCAAAGTCCAAGTGGATATGGATCTACTCTTTTTTCTAGCCCATAATAAGTCATACGATCATTAAATGCATCACTATTCCATAATAACAATATAATGGGATAAATTAAAGCCAATCCTAAACCTATTCCATATTGATAAATATGGAGGAATAAAATGCTACTTGCAACACTTATAGTGAATAACATAGGACTTATAACTGCTAAAAATACTATCAAAAACCGATGGTATTCTTCTCCACATTTTTCAGTGAATCCCCAATAATGATCTACAGTCATCATTATTGGAAGGGGGAATAAAGCAAAGAATATAATTGAAAAATTAAAACTAAATACAATACATATTAATATGCTTGTAATTAAAATACCAAAAAAATAACATATTCCAGATAGTATGGCTCTTTCTAATCTGTTTCCAGTTAATCTTGAATTAGTTCCTATTTTAAAACCATAATTGCTAAATAATGTTTTTATATCATTAAACAAACTTTTAAATTTCATGTATTTACACTCAAAAAATTATAAATATAAAAATATTATGAATTAAGATATTCCGTAATATTTTTATAGATTTTGGTTTTATATGTGTCATTTTCTGAAGTATATGTGTTTATAACGATTTCTGCAGCTTTTCCTATACTTTGATCTAACACTAACCTTTTTACAGCTTCCTTTGGCGTTTTTCCAAATGTTGTTCTTATCACACTTTCTACTGTTCCATATTTGATATATTGCACACTTGTAACATAAATAGGTTCAATGACTTTTCCTCCAACGAAAACATCACCAACCGAAGCTTTCATAGTTGTAAGAACATATCCTTCAAATTTAGAATTCAGTTGAGTAACAGTAGTTCTTAGCCCATTACGGCCAATATAATTTACATAAAGTTTTCCTACACTTGTTTCAAGTTTAAATATCGGAACAACTGAGCTACCAAAATCCCAGAGGAAATTAGCAAAGTTTTGTCTGTTTATTTCTTTAGTAAGTCCTTCACTATAAGCTTGGAATAACCCTCCAATTCCTATCATTAATGCAGCTAAATGTTTAGCATTATCTTTTTTTTCAGGTGGGATAACTCCTTTTCTAACCATTCCAAAAATTGTAGAACCAAGGGTCACTACTATAGAAGATAAGAAAATAAGCCATTCACATTTTTGGTTAAGTAGCTTATCTGCAAGTTGAGTGATGAGGTCTGTTTGTCGGTTTTGGTAACAATATGCCGGTACTGCGCTTATTGAACCTTTGTAATATCCTATAATATCTTTTACATGCCATGTTATTTGGTCAATTAGTATCTTCACATTCGGTCTTTTAGGTATGGTTATTTCAAATTGTCCTTGTTTTTCTTGAATTAAAGCTGTTCTTCCTCCTTTAAGCATGTGTAACCCTGTTCCAATTAAAACAGAATTAACTGGAAATGCCATGCTGTTTAGATTGAAGTCTTCTATTACCGATAGTATGGATGAACAGGCAAAGTTAAATGTTTTCTTTTGGTTGGAGTCTCCTGAGCTGATCATGCCCATTGAATTATCCGGTATGTGTAGGTAGTTGTAGTTGTGTTTTATTCCATTCATTACTAGGATAGTTTTTGGACGATTCCATTTTATTCCCAATTCCTGAGCTGTTTTATTTGCTAAGTCATCATGTGTTTGTATTGTTACTAGTGCTGAAAGGAATGTACCGTAGGCTGCTTTTAAGTATCCAATGGGATATTTATTTTTTTGTAAGGTCCAATATTTTAGCAAGTTGTCAGATACTTTCTCTCGAACCACTATGGCAAAGCTTTGGACATATTCAAAATCTGTCAATGTATTTTTTGTGCCTGTTGGATAATCAAACATATCAACCCCATTGGCATAGGCTATTGTTTCTGTTTTTTCTATTTTTCCTTGTGGATAATTTAGTTGAAGTTTAATGTTGTCTTGGAAGAATTTTTGATAGTCTTTTATGAATCCTAGGTCGTCTTTTTTGATTTTAGGATCTTTCTTTATGGTTTTCCATATTGCTTCCTGATTTTTAGGATTATAACTATGAAAGTTTAAAAAACGCATCCATCCTATATCACGGCCGAATTGTGCTTCTGGATATTTTTTAACCCATAATGAGGGTATGTGTGCTGTGTGTTGGTTGTATAACTGTTTTTTTAGCACAACCTTTCCGTTTAATATTACTTCTGTTTCGATATAAATGCTGTTTTTTGGGTTTTTATGTACTATGGTTAACCAATTTACACCATTAATTAATGGGATTTTCTTAGAGAAGTTAACAGGCTTTTTAGTGGCACTGTCCATTGCTGTGGATGATGTTAATGTTAAGGTTGCATTCACTAAGAGTGCATCGTTAGAAAAAACAATATCTACATTTTTATCAGACTTTATTTCAGATTCTGGAATTACTTTATGGTTTTCAATCACTGTGTTACCTATTTCTTCAAAAAAATTTTCATCCAATAAACTCTTTTTCAGGTCTTGGTTTTTGTTTAACATATTTATCAAAACTCCTTTTACACATTAAATCGATCAAATTTGTATTAAAGATTTAAATCCGTTTATTTAAAGTTTATTATTATATTAAATGATTTTAACACCTCCCATTACAAAAAATCAAGCTAGTTATGAAAATAAGAATGAATCAATCAATTCATAAAAATAAATGGGATTTTAATTCATTTTTTAGGCTATTTTATCGGAAAATAAGTCTCATTAAACAGAAGAAATAATATCTATCCTAAAAATAAATTTGTTTTAGATAACACATAACCAAAATTATAAATTTAATTACTAACTCCAAACTATTTAGTCAAACAAGTAATATCAGTTACCTAACATATTCAACGTATAATTATGAATATTAATCTTTCAAATAAAGTTGTGATTAGTGTTAAAATCACACCTAAAACCATGTACTTCATTTTAAGCCTATTTTGACCTTCTCTTTCTTCTTGTCTTTCCAGAAAATTATTCTTGGCTTTTTTGACATTAATATATTGTTCAATATGTTCAATTCTTTCGAATAATTTGTCATAATGAGCTTCTAGTTTATCTATTCTTTTATCAAGCTGAAATGGGCATATTTCTTCTTTTTTCATTAATATCCAAATCTCCTTGACAATATACAATTTTAATTATTTTCACTCACTTCCTTTTGCATATTTGCTTTAATGATAGTTTGGCCTCCTAAAAATCCAATTAAACCAGCAATGCCTGTTTGTGCCAAATCATATTGCCCAAAATATAATGCCAGTCCCGAAAGTATACCCACTACAGCAATTATTTCCATCTGAATATTTGTATCCATCATAATCACTCCTTTCTCTTATATTTTGCATTAACTTTCAATCCTAACCGTTTCTTTTCCCTTTTTAACTTCTCATGAAAAGCATCATAGTCTTTTTCAACCCCTTTTTTAGTTTTTTTGAATGGTACTTCCGGAACAGTGTTAATTCCTGGCTTTTCCAGATTATATGTTAATGCAATATCTGGACTAATTTGTGAAGGTTTAATGCCAATTGGTCCTGTTGAAGAATCATTTTTGTATTTTCGTCGTTGCAGCCTCATTTTATTAGCATGTTCCTGTTTATCTCTTCTTTCGATTTTTTTCTTGTCACTCTTTTGAGTTTGTTGTTTTTTAGCTTTTTTACTGCATTTTGAGCAATATTTTTTATTTCCTTTACCTCTTTGCAAAAATAGTGTTCTACAGTATGGACAAATTTTAATAATAGATCGTTTGGAAGAATATTTTGTACCATAATGGATACCCCAACGCGGTATTTTTGACATCTTAAAACTCTCCTTTTGATTTTAAATATGCGTATTTACAACAATTATGTTTAATTTTGAATTTATACTTCCTAAATTGTGAAATATTAATAAATTGAACAGTTTATAATGTATCTCAAATTATTATGGTAATGATAAAAATTTAGTTCTCCCTCATATAATGACGTGGTCTGAAAGTAATGTGATACAAAATAAGTAAAGTAATATAAAATACAAAATATATAATACTATACATGATTGAGCAATCCTTATGATTAATGTTTTATTTCAGGGATAGGGATAAAATCTTGAAAAGGTATGTAAATTTGTCTATTTACCAGTTATCAGTTTGTTTGAATAATCGCATGTTAATTCGAGGTGAATTGAAGAAAATTATGTCAAACCACGAAATTAGAGTATCTAAGCCAAAATTTATGAAAAATGTTAAAATCACAACCAAAGATGGATTACAATACAGGCCATTAGACAACTCCTTTTTGAATTATTTTGAGTATGTAAATAGGACTGGAAACACATTTCCATACATAACAAAACCCAGAATATGTATCAAACAAGTCAGAGGAAAAGCTGAGCTTAATAAACATAAATATGGCTTATTACAAGTAGAACTTAAAGATCCGTGCCCGGAATGTGGATCGATGATCGACATTAGAGATGAAATTCGTGGCGAAATAGTCTGCCCAAACTGTGGATGGGTACGTGGCCAAATGATTGTATAATAAATAATAGTGGGGAACTCAAATTTAACCGTTATCTTAACCAATCAACGGCGTATCAACTGAACTGGCTTTATCGGCGTAGTTTATAATGACTTTTTGTTTCATCATCGGATATTTTGACCGATGTATCCATGGTTATTATGTAATTGATTTTCCCAAAATAGTTAATACTATATAGATAAATAATCATAATAATTGGCATGGAAGATTCAGAGATTCTGGATAACATTGCAAAAAAAATCAATATCATTTTCTATGATAAAAATGTGTACAAGTGTTACACCAAATTAAAAGAGGAACATATTTGTGTTTATTTCAATGAGCCTACACCAATTAAGGGAAGGTTAATGGAGATTATAAATACGATAGGTAGAAATGATAAAAAACCTTTAAATCCTATGACAATACCAGAACTTACAGATCTCATAATCCACGACCTAAAATACGATCGTTTGATAATTATTTTCAACAAGTTTGAGAGATTAACAAACAGGACTGCCCAAATTTACCAACAACTCTATAATTCTCCCAATATACAGTTTATCTGCAGTTTTTCAGAACATTTTAAGAAAGAAGTTTACCCATTTTTTAAACAATTCGAATTTGTTAACAAAGAAGAATACAAAAAAAACAGCACGTCAAATGAAATCAACGTAACATATGCATTTTACATTATTATAACTATCTACTGTTTATTAGTCTACCTTCAATTTACCTTATCCACCCTACAAAATATATATGTTTTAATTGGAGCTATTTGGTTTGCAATTATAATATTCAGAACACTGTTATACATGGGCGGCCGACCATGAAAAGTTATGCACATATTGCGGGTGCTCTTGTTTTATTCCTATCTTTCGCAATTATAAAAAATTTGGATCAAATTTTGTTGGGTGCCTTTCTTGCAGGATGGATATCGGTATTTCCAGATCTTTTTGATAAAATTTTAGGTAAACATAAAAGTTATGGACACTCGATATTTTGGATCGTGCCAACCATAATCATTGGATACTTCAATTTTACTGTGGGAGCTGCACTCACACTTGGACTCATATCACATTCAGCAATGGATGTGATAACAACATATGGAACACCAATTTTTTCACCATTATGGAAAGCTAATTTCATAGTTTTAAATAGGAATCGAAGAGTGAAAACAGGAACGAATCAAGATAAAGCTATTTGTATAGCTATGATATTCCTATTACTTCCAATGATCTTTTATCTAACAATACCAGTTCAAAATACCATGACAAACACCATACTTCCAATTAATGGCATATATCATAATAATACAAATACAGGTGGAGTAAATATGGAAAAAAACAATATAAACATCTATATATACAGTCAAATCAAGAAAAAAATAAGACAATTATCTTAGACCAGGTTAATGAGACAGAAACCACCATCAAAATCAATACTGAATCATCTAATTAGCAAATCATAAACGAAAAAACAATCGGACAACCAATTTGTGTAGAAAAACAAGAAACGTTTCAAGAAAATCCCTGAAAGATCAGGTCTACTCAATCTGTGTAGCTTCTGTTATTTTACCTCTAAACTGGCTCATGTAGAGTTTATAGTAAAATCCACCCATATTCATGAGTTCTTGATGATTGCCCCTTTCTACTATTTCACCCTTGTCGATTACCAATATTTGATGGGAATTTTGTATGGTTGAAAGTCTATGTGCTATTATAAATGAAGTTTTACCTTCTTGCAGCTTTAAAAGTCCTTCTTGTATTTGCTTTTCCGTTCTTGTGTCCACGTTACTTGTGGCCTCATCTAAAATAAGCATGCGGGGCTCGGCAACCATTGCCCTGGCAATGGTAAGCATTTGCTGTTGTCCCTGACTCAGGTCGGATCCCCCATCTTGCAGCACAGTGTCATATCCCTGTGGTTGCATCATTATGAAATCATGGGCATTGGCCTGTTTAGCAGCATTTATACACTCCTCTTCGCTTACACCTTCTTTAGCATATTTGAGGTTGTTCATAATGGTATCAGAAAACAGGAATGGTTCTTGGAGTACCTGTGCTATTTGAGATCTCAAACTATCCTGTTGTATCTCATCAATGCGTTGATTATCTACCCTGATTTCTCCAGAGTCTAGATCGTAGTAACGGGTGAGGATGTTGATAATGGTACTCTTACCAGCCCCAGTAGGTCCACAAAGCCCTATCATTTGCCCTGGACTAGCAGCAAATGTGTTGTTTTTAAGTATTTTATGGCCAGGAACATAACTGAAATCAACGTTCTTAAAGTTTACATATCCATCCACTGGTGAAATAGGTAAAGCATCTTCTTTATCGAGTATTTCTGGTTTTTCATCCATTATTTGGAATACCCTTTCAGCTCCAACTCTGGCTGAGATTATCTGGGAGTAGGTAGCAAATATTTGTGTCAAGGGTGCCGATAATTGAGAGGCAAATCCAACAAAGGCTATTAACTCTCCCAAAGTAACTTGGCCTTCAATTAGGAGGTATCCTCCTATCACGAGTAGTACTATGATCTGCAAGTTTGCAAATATGAGAGCTGCAGATTGATTAACAAGAGCTGCAAACTGGGCTTTTTGACCTGTTTGATTGACTCCGTTGCTTAATTTGTTAAATTCAGCTACCGAAGATCTTTGTTGGCGGTAGGCTACCATTGTTTTATGGCCAGAAATTCTCTCCTCTGCAAATCCATTTAGTTCACCCATTTTATCCTGTAATTTCTCAAATGCAGGTCCTGAAACCCTTGTTAAAAGTCCAGAAAGAATTATCATACCCACAATGGTTAAGTATGTTAAAATGGTAAGACTCACGTTT
Organism: Methanobacteriota archaeon; assembly: GCA_023430285.1. Lineage (GTDB taxonomy): Archaea > Methanobacteriota > Methanobacteria > Methanobacteriales > Methanobacteriaceae > Methanobacterium_B. Next base: position 22,785 of record JAEZAV010000169.1, read on the forward strand.
AGATAAAGCATTATGGCCGTGGCCAGTACAACTGTGAAGATGGACTGGATTAACTGCATGATACCAACGCTGAAAAATTGGTCAACCACATCTAAATCATTGGTTAACCTGCTCATCAGCTGGCCTATTGGTTGTTTATCAAAAAAGCTCAGGGAAAATTTTTGTATTTTGCTGAAAAGCTCAGTTCTAAGATTGTAAAGAGCCTTTTGAGTTATGCCGGCCAATAATCTTTGGGACAAATAGCCAAAAACCCATAAAAGGATTATTACCAATATTAAGGCGTTTATTTCGTTCTGTAATGGTTCTAGGGGTCCAGGCCCTCTGGTGATGATGTTGGTGATTTCTCCAAGTAGGGCTGGAATAACGCTCAACATCAAAGAGTATCCGAACATGAGCAAAACTACCACTACAAAACGGGCTTTGTAGTGTGTAAGATATCCCATTAGTCTTATCATGGTGTTCTGGTGGTTAACAGGTTTGTCATCCATTTTATCACCTGTTTTGACGTGTTTATTGTTGCTCATTTAACCACCCGATTTTCTGAATTGATTCCACCTAGTTGAGAAGTGTATATTTCTTGATAGAGTTTGTTAGATTCTAGGAGTTTTTCATGATTTCCTACAGCCTCTATTTTACCTTTATCCATCAGTACAATCTTGTCCGCGGTGATTACAGAACTTATGCGCTGGGCAACAATGATCTGTGTAACATCACTCATTAAATCGTTTATGGAATCCTGAATTCTGGCTTCTGTAGCAACATCACATGCACTGGTACTGTCATCCATTATGAGAATTTTGGGACTTAATATCAGGGTTCGGGCTATTGAAAGTCTTTGACGTTGACCTCCAGAAAAATTTGCACCCTTTCGAGCCATGCGTCCATCATATTTATCTGGAATGGAATTTATGAAGTCGCTTGCATCAGCTACTTCTGCTGCACGCTGCATTGCATCATAGCTTTTATCTGAGGCACCTAAAATTATATTATCTTTGATTGTTCCTGAAAAAAGATAGCTTTCTTGCAAACAAACTCCCACAATTTGGCGAAGGTCATCCAAGGGTATTTTTCGTACATCAACCCCATCAATAGTAATCTTACCCGTTGTAACATCATAAAAACGTGGTATGAGATTTACAAGTGTTGATTTTCCGGATCCTGTTGCACCTAATATTCCCACAACTTCTCCAGATTCTATTGTGAGGTTTATGTCCTCCAATACATTTGCAGTTTCCTTTCCTGAGCTGTATCCAAAATTCACGTTTTTAAATATTATTTTTCCATTTAAGTTCTCGGTGTTAAGTGATTTGGAATCAACATCGTCCTTGATATCTGATTCTTCATCTATTAATGTGTAAACACGTTGCAACGATGTTATGCTAGAAGTTAAAAAAGGCATTATTGAACCCAATATAAATAGTGGAGTTAAAGCGAGTAGTATGTACTGTATGGCTGCAATAACACTGCCAACTGTTAAACCACTGCCTTCAAGTATTTCAACTCCTCCAAAGTAGTAGATAGCTGCAATACCAAAGTATGCCATGACCAACAGGGTGGGTACTATGAATGCATAATAATTCTGAGGTTTTAAAGAGGAACTACGAAGGTCTTCAGCTGATTTCTGGAAACGATCATTTTCAAGGCCCTGTCTTACAAAGGCCTTCACCACCCTTATTCCGGCCATGCTTTCCTTTAGAACTTGATTCAATCTATCATATTTTATTTGACGTTCATCGTAGGCCTTGGAAACTAGCCATAAATATACTCCTAAAATAAGGCTTAGTATCACAACCATGACCAGGGCTATCCATAAAAATGATGGGGAAGTTATCCAGAGCAGTATCATTGCCATTATAAGCATTAATGGGGCTCTAAATATGTTCATTAGGCCCTGTTGGATTCCGATTTTTATGTTCTGAATGTCTGTGGTTAATCTTACCAGAAGGTCACTGGTATGAAATCTGTCCATGTTGCCAAAGGAAAATGTTTGTATCTGGTTGTATGCTTGGACTCGAAGGTCGTGGGCTGTTTCCTCTGAAAATTTGACTGCTATTAGGGTGTTAACTATTTCACAAATTCCGGCAAAAATAGCTGCTAAAAGCATGTAAATTCCATAGGTGGTTATGATATCAGTATTTCCAACCATTATTCCCTGGTTAATTAAAACAGCACTGAAGTAGGGTATGGAAAGTGTTCCCAACACAGAACCTATGATCAGAATTAATGAGAATATCAACCACTTGTAGTAGCCCTTCCAAGATGCTAACATCCTCAGTAAAACATTGTTTTTATTCATAAACTCTCCCAATACCTTCAGTTAACGCATTGATGTTGTTCTTATTATCAAAATGAGATTTATCTTATTTAAAATTTTATATTTAACACCAAGTCAGCTCTAGGAAGATAGGGAGTTGATTTTTATTAGAAATTTTAATCCCAATACTCTTTGAATCATTTTGAGTTAATATGGAACTAGGATAGATAATCTTTAATTTTTTTGATTGTCGTCTACATGCATTCTTACATATTCATTCCATCTCATGTTGAACATGTCCACCATGGAAGATGCTACTGCAGGGCTTGGAATCCATAGTGCTATGACTTTTTTAAGATCAAGAATGTCTTCTTTAATTTTTGGGAAAATGATCAGTAATTCCTTATCATCCACCACCACGTACTTGATGGGTGGTTTCTCTGAAATGATCATGTCTGGTTGAACTTCTGAGAATGATTTAACAAGGTCGATTTCACCTTCACTGGTCTTTATTATGTCACCAGCTATTATTCGAAAGTTTATGTTGTTTTTCTTTGCTTTTTGTATGATGGATTTTAAAGATTCAACTTCTTCTGGGAAGTACAGGTCTCCAGTCATCATAACACTTTTTTGAGCCTTTGAAATCATATCCAATGATTTTGCTGTGATGTTTGTTTTTCCATGTATTAACCATGCATTTGGAAGTTCCTTTTTAATTTGTTGATCGTAGATCATGGACATTTCTTGGGATAGTGAGTCGATTTCATTAAATAGGTTTGATCTGCGTTCTTCAATAATTCCCCTTGGATCTCGAGCCGTGAACAACATGGGTCTTCCTTTTTTCACATTTATCCACTCATCTTGTTCTAGCTTGTTTAATACATCATAAATTTTTGTTCGAGGTATGTTTGCTTCTTCAGCTATTTTTGTAGCGTCAATCGGCCCAAAAGTAGTTATTACCACATATGTTTTTGCACTGTAGTGCGTTAATCCTAACTTTTGTAGTGCATTCAACATCTTCTCATCAAACATCATATTTTGTCACCAATTTACCTATTAAAGTTACAATATATTTATATTTCACATCTATATGATCTAGTTTTAAGGAGAGAAAATGAAATGGGAGTAGAAAAGCCGATCCAAAAAAAGGTAAACAAAACAATTATTTTGCTGATTGCAACCATAGCAACATTTTTAACACCATTTATGGGCAGTTCCCTGATTGTTGCACTTCCCACAATTTCAAATGACTTGGGAATGAGTGCAATTATTTTAAGCTGGATCACGACAGCATACTTTTTAACATCTGCCATGTTTGCAGTTCCCTTCGGTAAAATTTCCGATATTTACGGTATGAAAAAAATTTTTGTAGCAGGCAGCATCATACTCACTGTTGCAACCTTCCTGGCCGCCATCTCTCCTTCAGGTGAATTTCTAATTATGGCCAGATCTCTACAGGGTTTGGCGAGTGCCATGATAATTGTCACAGGACTTGCCATTATAACATCAGTATTTCCCCCTGAAGAAAGGGGCAAAGCCATTGGAATAAACATTACAGCAGGTTACATAGGACTTGTAATGGGACCCGTACTCGGAGGATTTTTAACACAGTATCTTGGTTGGAGAAGTATTTTTTATTTCATAATCCCATTTGGATTGCTTTTAATTGGATTATCATTGTGGAAAATGAAGGGACTAGAATGGAGGGAATGTAAAGGTGAGAAGCTGGATTACTGGGGATCTTTACTCTACATACTCATGTTAGGATTAGTCCTAGTAGGATTTTCATTCATAACAGAAACTCTTGGAATTTTAATGGTGATCCTAGGCATTCTAGGCTTTGTGGGATTTGTTATTTTGGAATTAAGGGTTGAAAATCCTGTACTGGAGATGAGTTTATTCTTTAAAAATAGAAAATTTACATTCTCAAACCTTGCAACACTCATAAGTTACATAGGCATATCCTCAGTGGTTTTCCTCATGAGTTTGTACCTACAGTTCCTAAAAGGATTTGATGCCGAAACAGCAGGGATGTTTCTGGCAGTTCAAACTATTTTCATGGTGATCATGGCCCCCATTGCAGGTAAACTCTCAGACAAATTCGATCCAGGAAAATTAGCATCGTTGGGCATGATGGTCATCACGCTTGGATTTTTAATATTCTCATTTATCAACACCGAAACCAGTGTTTACATCATAATCATGGGTTTAGTGGTTATTGGAATTGGAATTGGAATCTTTTCAGCCCCCAACATGAATTCCATAATGGGATCTGTGAAAAGGAAGTATTTCGGTGTTGCCTCAGCAACTGTAGGTACCATGAGACTTTTAGGTCAAACCTTCAGTATGGGTCTGATCTTAATCATATTTGCAGTTTACATTGGATCTGCACAATTTACTCCTCAAAATTACCCAGAGCTCTTAACTAGCATCCAAACTGTGTTCCTGATCTCAGTGGTGTTGGGTGTAATAGCAGTTTTCGCATCTTTGGTTAAGAAGTAGATCTTAAATTATATTTTCTTTTCTGACAATCAAATTCAGATATCTAAAAGCATGTAATTTCCATTCCAGATAATAATTAATGAAAATTCATCAAATTTAGACATTTACAGGAGAATATTACAAATCAAAATTGAATTGATAAATTTAAAAATTATGCCAAAATTTGTTCTGAAATATTAATAAAAAATTGTTAATGACATATCAGTAATCGAACTATTTAATAGGTTATTTTATTAATTCCAAATTAAATAAATACAAATATCTAAGTTTTAAATGGTTAAAAATCCATTTAATATAATATATGTATATATAATTACTGATAAGAATCAAATACCATTATATTCCACTTGGACCATTTTTTTACAGTACATCACTAAGATTGAATAAAAAAAATATTTAGAGCAATTCTATGAGTAGAGTAAGAATATTAGCTAAAAATACAAGTATATTATTTTTAGCACAAATCATAACTTACATTTTGGGGTTTTTTTATACTATATATTTAGCTAGATATTTAGGAGTTGAAAATTTTGGAATAATTTCATTTTCACTTGCATTAGCAAGTATTTTTAGTATCATAGCTGATTTTGGATTGACGACATTATCAGTGAGAGAAATTGCTAGAGATAAATCGATCGCTAAAAGATTTATAAATAATATATTTTCAATAAGAGTTATTTTATCAATAATAACTCTCGTTTTAGTTAGTGTAACAATATTCTTTTTACAGTATTCTAAAAATTTATCTGTAATTATTTATTTAATAATGCTATTTACATTATTCAGTGGTAGTTTTGCAGGTACATTTTATTCCTTATTCCAAGCATATGAAAAAATGGAATATCAATCAATAGGACAAATATTGAATAGTTTATTGTTATTAGTGGGTATTTTAGTGGGAATATACCTAAAATTTAGTCTTTTGGAATTAGCCATTATTTACTTTGTCGTAGGATTAATATTATTTGCATATTCCCTCCTAATTTGTGCTTGGAAATTTTTTGTACCAAAACTTAAATTTGAATTTGAATTTTGGAAAGAAATTTTAAAAGAAGCTTTTCCTCTTTCTCTTTATAATATTTCTTCATTTCTCTCATTTAATATTGATTCCATCATTTTAGCATTTATAGTAGGTACTACCGCTGTAGGCGTTTATACGGCTTCATACAGATTTTTGAATATTTTAGTTGTATTGCCTTCAGTTTATGTTATGTCTGTTTTTCCAGTATTATCTGATTTTTATATCTCTTCGAAGAATTCCCTAAAAATAACCTATGAAACATCATTGAAATATTTATTATTAATTGCAATTCCAATAGCAATTATTACAACATTAACATCTAAGGACATAATAAATATCATTTATGGAAACTCATTTGACGCTTCAATAATCTGTTTGCAAATACTGATTTGGTCCGTGCCATTATTGTTTATTACTTATGTATTTAGAGTATTGTTAATCTCAATTAACAAACAATACTTATTACTCAAAATTACTATTGTTGCTATGTTAATAAATATAATACTTAATTTCATATTTATTCCAAAATATAGTTTTGTTGCTGCATCAATAATAACTGTTTTAACAGAGTTTATTATCTTTATTTTGGGTTACCATTTTATTTCTAAGTTTTTCTTTAAAATTAATATCATTAAAATAACTTGGAAACCTCTTCTTGCAAGTTTATTTATGGTAATGATCTTATCAGAATTAAAAATCGGAATTTATTTTACATTTACACTATTCTTAGTCGGGTACGTTATTATGTTATTTGTTTTAAGGACATTTACAAAAAAGGATTTAAATCTATTTAAAAAACTAATAAAAATATGATCAATATTTCATATATCCAGTTACAGAACTACTATCATATATTTTGTTAAAATTGGAATCATTGAGCAAAAGATCATTTGGATCATAATTAAGTTTATAAACCCCTCCTTCTAGTGAAAATGGATTGTTAACAATCTCTTTCCTTAAAATAATTATGTTATTATTTTGAAGGGAAAATGAACGATTTAATAAATCAGAATCAATTAAAGACATATTATAAACACTCATATTATCATAATTTATAAAAATACTGCTACTCGGGTTAACTGCATAATAAAAATCAGACTTTATTCCAGTAATTGAATGAAGACTGAAAAAATATGCTGCGTCAACCTCTGAAGTTGTTAAGGCACTCCGTGATCCCATATCTGGAAAGAAAGTCGAATTATCAAATTCTGCAGTCAAACTAGTAATCATAATAAACGATAATATACAAAAAAACAATGGCATTACAATTTTAACAATTTTTTTTCTTTTAATTGTATTTAAAATAATGATTAAACCTATTGCAACCAATGGAGCTATTAATATCTCTGCAAAATAAAACCATCTTTCATTAAGAAGATCTTTAGATGTTATTAATGAAAAAAATCCAACAGATAACGTGCTCAAAGCAATAAATCCAAATAGCGCAGAGTTATAATCCTTTTTAGATAGTATATACAAAAATCCTAATAATGAAATCCCTGAAAATAAGAATAACCCCATATTATTATATAATTTTTCAATTAGTGGAATGGAATTAGAGTAACTATTTGTTAATATTAATCCAGTATGGTCAACGTTTAGCCCCCATTGAAGCATTCCAATCACATTTGAGAATACTAAGCCTGATGAATTCATCCACCAAAATATCATGAAAACAGCAAAAAACAACAACAAATTAATACTAATATATACATTATCCCTATTTTTGTTAGATTTATCCTTATTATTTAACTTATTTATATTAAATATTAAAATTCCTACAATAAGAACCAAAACCATCCACAATGAAGTTACAGTATGCGTTAAAATCAAACCAATCATCAGAAACATGATTAATCCAATTATTATCTTAGTATTTTCATTTTTGAACAATAAATAAAGTATAAAAGGAATATAAAGAGCTGCTATCGTATTGGGTATTGTCCAAGACCCAAATTGTATAATACAATTTGCAGTACTTAATAATAGAGCGGATATCAGACCCACATTCTCATTAAATAAAGTTCTACCAATTAAAAAAATAAAAAGTATTAAACCAATTATTTGAACAATGCTTATTGATATGATAGAAGCTAATTTAAAATTTAAGTTGCCCAGTAATGAAGTAATAGCCATTTCAACATGAGCAAATGGAAGATTAGAATAATTAAATCCCTCGGGGATATGGCCATTAGCTAATATTTTTAGTGTAAACATTTGATGCCAAGCAGGATCAACTCCTACCACTGATGGAAACATTAATTGTCCAGTAACAACTAAACTGATGCCAATTATGATTGTTTGAAATAATATCACTTTTGAAAAATAATTTTTAGCATTAAATAAAATTTCTAGGGCAATAATGGAACTCATAAGTGAAATTAAAAAAAAGTATACCAATGGTCGTTCATATAAATTACTCCTCAAATAAAAAACTATCATACTAACTACGAATAATAAAAAAAAGACAGACAATAATATTTTCATTATGTCTTTAGAGTCATGAACCGGTAAAACCAAAGAAATGTTCATTTTTCTAATTTTAAGCCAAATCAAACAAAAAATTAAAGATAAAACACCCGGAATAAGATATATTACTTGCTTATTTGAACTTATTATAAAAAATGTCAATAAAAGCGACAATATTATGCCAATAATTGCAAAACTTTGATCTAGTTCTGATATTAAGTTAATTTTCATTTATATTAATCCTAAACTGTTTATATAAGTTTAAATTATGGGAGTAAGCAGATCATATCTTTATCAATGGTTTACATGAGTATATATTTATAATTTATCAATTCAAAACATTAATCAATGAAGATCTTTTCAAATCTTTTGACTGACGCATCATAAGAATATTCATTGCTAATTAATTCTTTAGCATTTTTAATAATTTCATTATTATTTTCTTTACTAATAATTTTGATAACATTTTCAGCTATTAACTCTTTAGAATTTTTTTCCATTATAAAACCAGTTTTCCCCTCTTTGATTATGTCTGGAATTCCACCTACAGGAGTAGATAAAACCGGGACGCCACAACTCATTGCTTCCAATACAGAATTTGGGAGGCCCTCACTATAAGAAGGCATAATAAACAATTTAAGCTCATTCAAATAATTTGGTATTTCATCATGTGGAATCCATCCTAAAAGTTTAACTGTATTTTTTAAGTTATTATCTAAAATATATTCTTCTATTTCTGAAAATAACTCCCCATTACCAATAATCATAAAATTAGAGTTTTTAATTTCATTTTGGATTAGAGGAATTGATTCAACAAAATTTTGGACTCCTTTGCCTTTTTCTAAAGAACCAATATATCCAATAATTAATTCTCTATCATCATAATGTTTATTAATAGAAAAATATGAATCTACATAAATAGAGCTATATATTATTTTATCTTTGTATTTTTGAATATTCCACACATTCATAACATTCTCGGATTCAACGAGTAAAACATCTGCTAAGATAAAATTAATCTTTGCAAAAATTAAAAATATTGATTGAGTTTTTCCATCTACAAATAGTGCAACTTTTTTGTCAATTAACTTTAGAAAAAAAGTTTGTATAAGAAATGCGGGTCCTAAGACTATGCCCATATCATAATTATTTCTATTTTGGATAATGAAACATGTCTGAAGCAATTGATTAATGAGATATATATAAATTCGATTGAGAATATTTTCAGAATTTCTTGAATATGAGGGTACCCAGTTTATATTATCAAATATTGGCGGTTGATCTCCACAAATAACATATACAGTGTTAGATAATTCTTTAATAATTTTAACAAACTTTTCTAAAAATGCTTCAGAACTCGGATGAGGATAAATGTTACCAATAATAAGTATTTTTTTTAATTTTTGATTCATTTTCTCACTTTTTAATTTGATCAAATATTGCCATATATTTTTTAGATATTTCTTTAAACGTATATTGAGATTCTATAGTTTTTCGTGCATTGTGTCCTATTTTAATTCTTAAAGATGAATCTTTAACCACCAAATCAAGATATTTTTTTAACTCTTGAACATTCTTTTTTTCAAATAAGAATCCATTATCAAAATGGGATATAACATCATTTGAACCTGGAATATTACTCGCAATAACTGTTTTACCTAAAGCCATAGCTTCTAATAAAGTAACAGGCATACACTCAGATAATGAAGGTAATACAAATATTGTACTATCTGCTATTTTTTTTCTCAAATCTTTTTTAGCAAGCCAAGGTATAAAATCTACGTAATCATTTAAGCCAAGTTCTTCTACTAATTTCGTAAGATATTCTTTTTCTGTGCCATAACCCACTATAATTAACTTAATTTCATTCTTTAAATTTTCGTTCAAAAGAGAATAAGAAATTATTAAATATTCTAAACCTTTAATTTTATCCAATCTACCACCAAAAAAGATATAATTTTCATCATGATAATTTGGATTATATAAATCCTCTTCAATGGCATTTTGGATAAATACAGAATTATATCCCTTAGAACTCAAATAGTCATTAATTGAACTATTCAAAGATATTAAAATTTCACATTCTTTGAAAAGCTTTTTTTCACAATAAATTTTAAATTTTTTCTTTAAACCGGTATCTCCAAATAGTTCAGAAGGTGGTGCATGAGTAACATAAATTTTCGGAATTTTTAAATTTTTTATAAAATATGAAGCAAATAAATCTGTTAATATCAAAATATCTAGATTTAGTTTTTCAATTTCTTTTTTAACATAATAAGAAAAATTAACTTTTGTAAATACCTTTTGAAAAATAGAATCATGAAAATCGAGGGTTTTAAAATTGACAATTTTAATATCAAAAATAGTTTCAATTTTAATATCATCAACTGGCCATCTTCGAAATATATATATTTCATGCCCATATTTTGTAAGTTCTTTAGCCAATCCAAATACTTGCGATTCTATTCCTAATAAATTACCACTTTTATAATCTTCAAAATCCATACCACCGGGAGTACAAAATCCTATTTTCAATTTAATCATCCTTTTCAGATATTACACTTTCATAAACTTTTTCCAATTGTTCAATTATTATTGGCCAATCAAATGTTGTTTTTATTAGTTGTCTACATCTCAATGCAAATTTTTCTCTTATTGTATCATTGCTCAATATTTCAACTATTGCGTCCTTAAGTGAAGTTTCATCAAAATCTACAATCAACCCTACTTCATTATGAATCCATTCTAACTTATCTCCAAATTTTGTTGTTATTATAGGTGTAGAACAAGCACAAGACTCTAAAAAAGAATGGGGAAACCCATTATATGAAGGTGTAACAAAAACATCAGCATCTAACAACGCAGAAATTTTTTGATCCATACCAAAAAATCCAGTGAAAAATACTTGTTTTTCTATTTCCATTTCATTTATTAGCTTAACTAAATCCTTTTTGTATGGTGTATCTCTTCCAATGATTGCTAATTTAATATTAGAAAGTTCTGGTAAAGCTTTTTTAATAGATTTCAACAAGAGATCTATCCCTTTAGTTTCATCTAACCTTCCTAGATATATAACTAATTTATCATCTTCAGAGATTGAATAGAGTTTTCTAAAAAGTCCTTTTTTAGGAAGATTGCGATAATTATCAAATTCTATCCCATTAGGAATGATTGATATTTTATCCTGAGATATCCCCATTAGAGAATATTGTTCTGCTTCATCTTCGGTAATAGCAATCACATTAGATGCATCTTTTAGTATTTTTTTCCCAAAAAGAATGTCATAAATAATTTTAAAACTTGATCTACCAATAGTTGTAGACAATGAACCATGAGTTTCAATAATGTAAGGAATATTATGTTTTTGCGAATAATAATGAATTATGTTATTTTGAAAATTTCGATATTCATGGACATGTATAACATCAAATTCATCGATTGTATTTGAAACATGTCTAATCATGTCTAAAGATATTATAAATGGATATTTGCCTGTGCAATTGAATTCATAAACATTTATTCCATCAATTAACTGATATTCTTGATTAGATAGTTGATTTTTATTAAATATATTTGTTGTATAAATAGTAACATCATTTCCTTTAGAAACGAGATTTTTAGAAATTTCATGCACTAAATCAACTGTTCCAGATCCTGAATCAAAATTAAGAAAAAAGTAGGGAACAATTTGTAAAATATTCATTAGTTACCACCATACGCATTCAAAATTCGTTGCTGCATTATATCCCAACTATAATATTTTTCATAAGCAATTCTTCCATTTTGACCAAGTTTATAGCCCATTTGAGGATTATCAATAAGTTGTATAATTGCCTTTTTTATTGCTTCAATATCTCCATAGGGTACAACAATACCACAATTGTATTTTTTAACAATATCCGACATAGACGAATTATCATTAACAATAATAGGTTTAGCTAACATCATTGCTTCAAATAGTTTATTAGGGCTCGCATATTTATTATTACCAATAGCTGGATCGTAAAAAGCGAAAATAATATCCGATTCGGATGTTCTTTTCAGTACTTCATCATAACTAATGACCCCTAAATACATGAATTTGTCATTTGAACTATCAAGATGTTTAATTTGACTTTTTAAAGGGCCATCTCCAGCAAAAATTAATTTAATATTATCCATTGCAGTTATTAATTCTATAACATTTTTTAAACCTCTGGATTCGTGCAAAACTCCCGCATAAAAAAGAACAGTGTAGTTTTTTTTAGTAGTTTGTAACTTTTCATCATAACAATCCACAGGTGAATTATAGATGTATGATAACTTTTTAATATTACATGATTTAACTTGTTCATATCTAGATTCATCAACCAAAAAAAGATGGTCAACATAATTTATTAAAAATCTTTCCGTGGATGCTACAAATGATACAAAAAATTTTGGAAAATAATGAGGTAAATTATCGGCGTAAAAATCGTATATAGTATAATATAATGTTTTTCCTTTAATAAATTTAATTAAGAATGCTGGAAATAAGGTATCTAAATCTGCAGCATGAACTATATCAGAATCATCTTTAAGCAAAAAGATAAATTGATAAAATAACCAGAAAGGATGATAAAATACTATTTTAATTTCATCATATGGTGCTTTCAGTCTGAATCTATTTACAAAACGATTTAATTTTTCATTTGAATAATTATCCTGACGATCCCATAAAAGTAAACTTACTTTATAACCTTTTTCAATTAAAAATTCTGCTATTTTATCAGGATTACTGTTTAATGATCTAGATCTTACCAAAATTATTTTCATAATAATCCCTATTTATCACAATATCTTTCTAAATCATTTACAACATCTTGTTCACTAGAATTTCTAAGATGTTTTGCTACACCATAAATCATAGGAGTAACAGGAGAATCCATTACTAATTTAGCTATTGTTTCACTTTTAAAAAGTATGGTTGAGAGGCTATCAATGATTGTTTTATTCGAGCTAAATTGCATTTTAAATTTTTTCCAGTCGTCATTTATTTGAATTTTTTCAAGATCAGTGCTACCCAAACCTTCCTTTTCAGCCACTAATATGTGTTTTACATTATCAATAGGAATTCCCATTACTGCAGTGCCTAATGAGTCTATAACAACAGGATTATCTGATGATAAGATCATTCCCAATTTTTTTGCTTCACCATACATTGGACCATGGCCATCTAGTGCATAACTAGCATCCATGATACAAATTTTTGGATTCAATTTTTTTGTAATTAATGTTAATTTTTCATTAAGATTCTTATGATGAAGGCATCTCATAGTATCAGGGTAACAACCCCAAAGATTTTTCATGCTCAATGTTACAGTTGTCATAACATGAACTTTCAAAACAGGAACTGATATGAAACAATCAATATCATCTAAAAGGAGATTCGGAAGTGTTACACTGACATTTTTGTTTAGAATTTTTTCTTCTATTTTACGATATGGCAAATCTGAAAGGTTAACTAGTTCAACACCTGCATCACTGCATATTTTGGACATATCATGTCCTTTAAAAGAATCATCAGCAGTAAAAGAATGATTACCTCCATTAGATTCTCCTAAAATAACATTATCTGCACGATCTTTCAAGATTTCCATGAAACATTTTAAAAAATCTGGAGATGTGGTTATTCCCTTTTTAAAATATGGATAAGTAAAGTTAGGTTTAATAAAAACTGTTGAATCTGATTTAACATTAGTTTTCCATTTAATAAAATCTAGACTTTTTAGAATGTCCTTCTTTAAATCAGATATATTAGATATGTAAGCAGAATATTTATCCATTATAGTACTCCATACAAATTATTTTCAAATTTAGCTGTGATAACATTCCAATCATTTAATTCAGCAAATTTACGAGCTAAACTTCCTTCATTAACAATATTTATATTTAATGCACAAAATACCACATCAGAAGAGCTTTCGGCATAGATTATGCCATTATTGTTCCCAAATTCCATTATTATACCAGATAGACTTGTTGTAATTACAGGTTTACCCATTGCCATATATTCATATATTTTTATTGGTACAATATCTTGCATTATTCTTTCATTGGGATCTGCAGGTAGAATGCAAACATCTGATGCAGCAATATATTTGGGCATTTCACTATATTCTTTACGTCCCGCTAAAATCACTTTACTTTCTAAACAATTACTTTTTATTAAATTTTTCAAGTCAACGTAGCCCTCTCCATCTCCAACAATTAAAAGTTTTACATGATCATTTTGTATTTCATGAAGTTTTAAAATTACTTCCTTAAGCCCCGAAAAATGGTATAAATAACCCATGAAGAATAAAACTTTATCCTCATTATTAAATCCATACTTATCTCGAATTTCTTGACTATTTATTAAATTTGGATCAAATTGTTCTAGATCAATACCTGCCCCAATGACTTTAGTGTTTTCAGCTCCCAATTTTTTTACAAATTCTTCAAGCTTTTTATTAATAGTAAAGACTCTGGTTGAATTCTTAATAGTTAACTTTTCTAAATATTCCCCAATAGTTTCAAAACCTTTATCTGGAATTAGCATGTGTAAAACATCAATCCAATAATAAATGAAAGGTATACTTTCTTTTTTTGCTATTCTCGATGCTAAATACGTGTTGACTATTCCAAAACCAATTATTATATCCGGTTTATATTCTTTAATTTGTCGATGAATTTCTCGATAATGACTAAATAACATAGAAGGATAAACTAAAAATGGAATCTTCAAGACGCTTGGGCTTATTACTTGTACAGTTGCATCTGTATGAATCTTTTTATAATTTTTAGTAACTTTCCTCCTTTGAATCATGCCATTTTCTTCTTTAAAATCAATAGGATAATCAATTACACGAATATCATGTCCCATCATCGATAATCTTTCCATAAGATGATGTTGTTGATGTGGGTTTCTTTTAATCCAATCTGATTCTTGAACAACTAAAATTTTCAAAACTCAGCACTCCTACATATATTTTCCCAGTTATCAACAAACCATGAATGAGTTTTTTTAATGCCTTCTTCAAATTTAATTTTAGGTTTATAGTCCAAAATATCGGCGGCTTTATCAATTGAGGACAACAAACATGTTTTAGCGTCCCAATCACGTCTTTCAATATATTTTATACCTGATTTGTTATTTGTTATCTGATTCACCATTTCAGCCATATCTCCAACTCGAGTTTCACGAGCTGAACCCAAATTTATGGCTTCACCTATAGCATTTTCAACTACACCCATTGCTAGTAAACCCTCAACAATGTCATCAACAAATGTCCAATCCCTGGTTTCTGATCCATCTCCAGTAATAGGTAATGAATCCCCATTCAGAGCCCAATAAAAGAAATTAGGGATTACATTACGATATTTTCCTGGAACTTCTCCAGGACCAAATACATTGAAAAAACGAGCATTAACTATTGGAAGATCATAAAGATTATGGAAATAATTAGTATAAAGTTCACCTAATAGTTTAGTAACTTGATACGGAGTGTGTAGATTGATTGAAACATCATGTTCTTTAAAGGGCATTTTAGATTCTAATCCATAAACTCCACATCCTGATGAGGAATAAACAAATCTCTCAATATTAATTAACTGAGCATACTCTAAAACTTTCAAAATACCTATACCATTAACCATTAAATCCTTTTCAGGGTTATCCACAGAATTTTGGTTAGCAAAGTGAGCTGCTAGATGGAACACATAATTCGGTTTTTCCTTAAAAACCCTTTTTAGATCTTCATCGTTTAAAATATCACCTTTAATAAATTTGATATTATCTGCGTTAGGTATGTTCCATTCATAAGCTGAAGAAAGGTTGTCTAATATTATTACATTAGCAGCATCCAATTCAGATAGTCTTCTACAAAGGTTACTACCAACACAACCTGCACCACCAGTTACTAAAATAGTTTTTCCACTGTATTTAGAAAAGTTCAATTTATTCACCTATCCGATAGTACCATTTCATCCATTCAACTGTTTTTTTTATTCCTTCTTCGGGAGTTACCTTGGGATCATGCTTTAAATCTTTGATTGATTTGGAAAAATCTATTGTTTTAACTTGAGTTGTGAATGGTTCTGCATCGTGATAAGTAACAATTGAATCATCCACTCCAACGGAATCTAATATTAAATCGGAATAGTCTTTTATTTCTCGTTCCCATTCTTGTTTTCCGCCAACATTATAAGCTTCTCCAGGTTTAAAATTGTCCACGATATTAGCAAATGTTTTTACAGTATCCCCAACATAGTCAATGATTCTTTTATGTCCTTTATAGACATTGTAAGGTTTACCAAATAATGCATGATATATGAATAATGGGATGAATCCTCTATATGGTGTGTAATGTTCTTGTGGTCCATAACAATTAACTGGCCTTACTCTAACTGTTTCAGTATTGAACATGGAGGCAGAGTTCATACACATCAACTCACCAGCCCATTTACTTATGGCGTAATCATTCATTTGATAAGTGTCTTTAATTGGGTTATTTTCCATTACCTCTTCACTCATTACTCCATTATAATCCCCATAAACTTCTGCAGATGAAAAAAAAATTAGTCGAAAATCTAATTTTTCTTGTAATCGAATAATGTGTTTTGTTCCTAAGACATTAGTTTGCCACAGATTTTCATAATATGCTTCACCATTCCAACGACCATATTCCGCTGCAAGATGATATACATAATCATAATCAGTTTTATCAAAAATTTTTTCTAATTGTCTATAATTTTTGACATCCGCTCGAACATAGTTATCTCTATCTGTATTGACTAAATCAATGGATGTTACTTCATGTCCTCTTAAGTTCAACTCATTTACTAAGTTGGTTCCAATAAATCCTGCCCCACCAGTAACTAAAATTTTTTTTGTGTCCATACTAATCCCCAATAAACGTTAGTAAATAATAGATAATACTCACATTATTTAAATAATTGTTAATACTAGGTAATTCCTTAAATCTAGCACTTTATTATATTATAATATGATTATAAATAGTATAGGGAGCTAGAAGAGGATTAAATAATTTTTTTAATATATTATAATATATATAATTTTAGCAATTTAACAATACATGAAATAATCTGTAAAAATAAGATATTAATGGCAAAGTTGATAAGAATGCCGACTTTTCCCATTCAACGTTAGTTGGTAAAAACATAATTTTCAAAATATCTTGAATGCCAATATATCTACTATCGCAAATATTAAAACGAATATAAGCCATTAGGAATATATCATTAACATCAGACATGAAAAGTCTATTTTTTACTTTTAAAACTAAATCCATAATTATTGGTTCTTCTAACTCGTTAAGTATGATATTCGGAAAATTTACATCAAAAATATCCTTAACTAAAGTAAGGTTAATAAGCAATATTCGTTTAATTCTTAGTTTTTCAGCCCTTTCAAGAACATAAATCCAATCAATCATATTTGCTTGTATTAATTCAGAAATATCACAAATCCATGAAAAACGATCCCAGTAATGTCCGGAAGTATGTATACACAGTATTAATAACATATTTTCAGGGGAAATTGATAATATTTTTTTATTATTAATCTCTTTAATTTCAGAAACTTCAAAACCAAAGCTTTCAGATGAGTAAAACGATAACCCCGAGAACTTCCATTGAACTTCCAGATTTATATCCTTAGACTGATTTTTAAATTTATATTCTCTTTGTGTTTTAAGGAATTTTCTTTCTTTAAAACCTTTAAAATTAAATTGAGGTACAAAACCGCAGGAAATAAGGATTTTTTTTATTTCCATGACATCATTTTGATGTACAAATATATCTAAATCATCGAACTGCCTCAAACCTATATGCTTATAAGCTTGAATTGATAACAACGGCCCCTTATATGGAATTACTTGCAATCCCTGTTTTTCAAACATTTTCAATAAATTTAACAGTTCACCCATCATTTTTAAATTTTTCATTACATTGTTATGGAAATTATCTTTTAAAATTTTAAATACATTATTGGGGATTATGTATTCGAATTCTTTTAAATTCCAATACATTAGTGTAGTTAATCTATGCTGAAATGTGAATTTAATTATGTAATTCCAATTTAAATCCATTTGAAGTATTTTAATTAGTTCAGACACTATTTTAGTATCCGTCTTTGTTCTAGAGCATAAGATTATTAACTTATTTTCATTATTTAAGTTCGAGTAAAAAGAGGAATCTTGATACATTGTAACCCCAAATTATTAAAAATTTCTCATTAAATTTAATTTAAAATTTATTTCATAATTTTAAACATTTATATATTAGTCATAAGATATTTCTGGTGATTATATGTTAAAAAAATATTTAATAATTATCATACTAATTGTTGTTGTGGGAATTTCCGGTTGTACAACAAAAACTGCTACCAACGGTACATTTGGTGAAAAGTCTATCTCCATTAGTGATCTTATTGAGGCGAACAATACTACAGCCGATCATTACATTGACAATGGAATACAATATTATTACATAGATGGTTATATTAAAAATAATAATAATTATGATGTTTTTAATGTAAAATTCAATGCAATAGCCTATGATGCAAATGGAAATGTTGTAGCAACAAATGATACGGCATATCTAAATACTATTCCAAGCAAGGGTATTACTGAATTTTATATTGATTTTCCAGACCCAAATTCCAAAATTGTTCGTTATGATCTTAAAATTGTCAATGCCACAAGTATACTATAAAAAATTATAATATATCTTGCGATTTAATAAGTTCTATTAATGAACTATTCTTATTTCTTAGTAATTTTTCCCAGGATCCTGATTCCAATATTTCACCATTTTCAAGTAAGTATATATTGTCTGCACATTTAATGGTGGAAAGCCTATGTGCTATGATTAAAACTGTTGTTTCACCATGATATTGATCTACAGCACCCAATATCTTGTTTTCGTTTTCAGAATCAAGATTACTTGTTGATTCATCCAAAATTAATAATGAAGGTTTACGTAAAAAAGCTCGTGCCAAAGCCAATCTTTGCTTTTCTCCACCAGATAATCGCACCCCACGATCCCCCACAACCGTTTCAAGACCTTGGGGTAATTTACTCACAAAATCATATGCTGATGCCTTTTTTAAAGCACTGTTAATCTCATCATCATTAGCTTCAGGTTTGGA
This sequence comes from Methanobacteriota archaeon, assembly GCA_023430285.1. Lineage (GTDB taxonomy): Archaea > Methanobacteriota > Methanobacteria > Methanobacteriales > Methanobacteriaceae > Methanobacterium_B. The sequence continues at coordinate 42,201 of JAEZAV010000169.1, forward strand.
TAAAACTAAATTAAATCGAATGGTTTCATTGAATAAAAATGTATCTTGTGCCACGTATCCAATTTGGTTACGCCAATTATCCGATGATTTACCATCTATTAATATACCATCCCATGTTAAAGTTCCTTCTTTCGGCTTTATTAGACCAATAACCATATCAGCAATAGTGCTCTTTCCAGATCCCGAAGAACCAATCAATGCAGTGGTTTCTCCTGCTTTAATTTCCATATTTAAATTGTTAATAAAAAATTTATCTGAATTATCATACTGGAACGATACATTGTTAAATTTAATCTTATCTTTTAATTGTGAGATATGTGATTTTGATACGGTTTTATTTAGTTCGTAATTTTTTTCACATTTCTCTTGAATTTTCATCACATTCTCATATGAAGGTAGCATGTTGATGAAATATTGATAACTATGTTGAACAACTGAAAACTGAGGAAGCATCATTACAAAGATGTATATAAGCAAAAATAAAACTGCTATAGGTAATTTAACTATTTCTATAAGAGTTAACACCATTAAGGCTAGGATTATAACTGTTCCAATATCAAACAATACCTTGACATCTGCATAGTTTCTAATGGTACTCTGATAGTTCCTTGTTACTTCGTTTGTTTGTTTGGAGAACTCATTTACACTGGCTGTCTGAATGTTAAAACTTTTTATGGTTTTCATTCCCTCAAGTTGTTGAAGGATGGCGAAGTATAAATCTTGTGTTGTGGTACTAATATCTTCTCCACTGGATCTTGATTTTGATGTCATTCTCCTTAAGGAGAACAATATAATCACCCCTGCAATAAAAACGATTCCAGTTAAAATGCCCGCTAATTTAAGAGCAATTATCATATAAACTATTAAAATCATAGAGCTAGAAATTAATAATAAAAATTGATTGGTACCTAAAATAATCCTTTCAATTTCATTTGTTAATGCATGTGCAAAATTTGAAGAACTCATTTTGGAAAAAAATAGCCAATTTGAATTGATAATAGCAGAATATAGTTGTTTTCTTATATGGGCTGCGAAATTAAATTCAATTTGGGCTGTAATCAATGTTTGGTATCTATTTAACACCGCAATGAAACTAATTGCCACTACATATAAAGTAAGAACATTAACTAAATTTATTTGTATGCCCAGAGTTTTGAAGATGTACATCGCATAAGTAGAAAATTGTCCCATAGATCCTTGATCGGTATTTAGTCCAACTAATCCTAACAACGGTATCAACAATATAAGGCTTATTCCCTGAATCAAACTAACAAATACCATTAAAAATAGGGCTAAAGAAACTTTTTTGGGCATTAACTTAATCAGATATATTGAAAAATTACCCAAAAGACTGTTTTTAAAATCGGAAAATAGTTCATTGATCATGCTTATTAAATTTACTTTTTTTCTATGATTTTAGATTATCTAAATCCATTAATGGAACATATTCTGTATCAAGTTTCCCTAAAACGATTTTATTATCCATCTCTAACCATGCGTGAGCTTCAAAATAATGCTGATTGTTAATTCCAATCTTAAGATTTGAGGGATAATTATATTTTGAGAGCATGATGTGTCCCAAAATAGCACTTGTTAAACAGGTTGATCTTGGAATCAGATCAGATGCCACTTTTACTGCCCATAATATATCTTCAACTTTTTCCCCGTTATTTTCACCAGATTGATGTATGTTTCTTACGTATGTATGTATTCTAGAAAAACTGAGGATATATAACGCTATACGAATTAAAAAGGCAAAGAATAAACTCTTTAATAGCAAATTCTTTTTGATTTTTGAAAGTCTTATAAATTTATTAAGTATCTGCATTGAGTTTTACCAGCCCATGACTTAAAAGATCGTTTATTAATTTTTGAACATCAATCTGGCATATTTCTGTGTCAACCTCATACTCTTTCATGACTAAAGTGACAATTTCATCTAATTTAGTAGGTTTCTGTATCCAGTTCCATATTTTAGAACCGATTGGATTCAAACCATAATATGTACCATCACTCATGTTTAGAATTGCAGCTTCACCTTCGAGTTCACATGAAATTATATCCTCTGCGACTACAACAGTTGTTTTATTAGAAATTTTCATATTTAATCACGGATTTTTTTTTCTTAATATTAATTATTATACGTAATATAAATGTTTTTGAAATATTTTTGTTCAAAATTTCAAAATGGATTATAATTATGTGAAGATCATCACAGATTAATATAAAAAATTTAGAAAAGTATATATTTCGTCACAAAAACTGATATTATATATATAAAATATGTGAATTAGGTGTCACATGATTTTTTTCGATAATCAAATATATAGCAAAAGAAAAAGGGGGTATGTAAATAATTAAAAGCAAGCAATTGATTTTTTTTGTTTTAGCATTTGCAGTTATACTTGCAATATGTGGAACATCATCTGCAGCTACTGTGCAAAACAACACAACTATAAGTCACAGCAATACTTCAGCAACCCACGTATTACTAAAAACAAATGCTAAAAAAACTAGTTCCAAGGGAGATCCAATTATAACTGGAACTGTTACAATTAACAGATATGGAACTGGGACATATTACGCTCTAAAAGGTGCAACAATCACCGTGAACTCCACATCAGGTAGAGTTCTTGGAACAACCACAACAGATCAGAATGGTAATTATTACATCAATTTTTACAGTACTGATACAAGTTTTTTGGTAACTTGCAGCTTTCTTGGGTGCAATTCTACAACCAGTACAGTTCCTGTAACTTTAAACAACACCGATAAACTTTATTATGGTTCATCAAACTTTCAATTAAGACCCAATAATGCAAAGTTGTCATCAACTGGCTCGGGTACAAATGTAAAAACGAAAAATGGTAGCGGTAGCGATTTTGCAGGTGTTATAAATGTAGATATTAATGGGGTCAGTTACCAAGCATACTGTATAGATTTGTACACAAATATTGCAATAGGAAACAGTTTGTTTGTAAACGGACCATTACCGGGCACTATTGGAGATTTAAACAGCCAAATTGACTGGGGTAAAGTGAATTACATTATTAAAAATTATTCACCTACAACTGATACTGAAGCAGCAGCTATGCAGTGTGCAATATGGTATTTCACATCAGTACAGTACGGAGCCTACCCTGGAAATGACAGTAGCCATACTGATAGATACCAGTACATGACCAATAGTGCAGATGGAATTACCACAGGAGGAAGTTCTACAGTAAGAACTAGGGCACTTCAAATGATAAGTGCTGCAACTTCAGTACAGTATCCAACTAACATCGATATTCAACCAGGTAACATTAGAGTTGAAAACGGTAAAACAACTACGTTAACAGCAACTGTCACTGATAAAAATGGTAACCCACTATCTGGAATCAATGTGAACTTTTACACAAACAAAGGATCACTGAGTATTACCAGTGGTGTAACAAATTCTCTGGGACAAATCAGCACAATCTTATCAGGAATTACTAGCAGTTCAGCAACAGTATATGCAATGGTTAACGGAACATACGGTACACTATTATACGATAACCCTGCAAGTCCACTTCAAAATTTAGTTGCAGTAAACGCCATCCCATACACCTTTTCTGATAGTTCAACTGTTAACTTCGATGTGAGATCTGATGTGCAGTTATCTCAAACATCAACCACCCCTGTAAATGTAGGAGATACATATACATACGTTGTTAAAGCCCATAACAACGGCCCTAATGCAGCATCAGGAATTCTAATAAGTGATGTAATTCCAGCAGGACTTACCAATTACACGATAACGCCTTCAGTTGGAACATTTATAAACGGAGTATGGACAATACCCACCCTTGCAAATGGTGGAGATGCCTATTTAACAATCACAGGAACTGTTTTAAGTTCAATGGCAGGAACAACTAACACCAACACAGCAACCATAACTGGGCAGGACCAGTACAACAATTACTTGAATACTGTATCATCAGCTGATGTTTACACTAAAAAATCTGTGCTATCCATCACAAACTCTGCTAGCAACGCTAATGTGAATGTAGGGGATACAGGGAAATTCACAATAACTATTTACAATTCAGGGCCTGATGCCGCAAGTAACATACAGTTAACTGATATTTTGCCTGCAGGTTATACTGCTGCATGGACAGCTGGTAATTACGCCAATAATATTTGGACAATTAACAGCCTCGCAAGTGGCAGTACTGCAACACTCACATTCACAGGTCCAATAACATCTGCAATGGCAGGAAAAACTACTACAAACCATGCAACTGTGACTTGGGCAGAGTATCCGAAAACAGTGGCAATTTCTGATTCAACAATTTATGTGAAGGATGCTGAAGTAGCACTATCACAAACCACATCTGGAACCAACGTAAACGTAGGAGATACAGTAACTTACACAGTTAAAGCAACAAACAACGGACCAGACACAGCAACAAACATCATCATAAGTGATAACATACCATCCGGACTGACCAATCTAGTAATAACACCATCAATCGGAACCTACAGCAACGGAATATGGACAATACCAACACTCACAAACAACCAAATAGCAACACTCACAATCACCGGAACAGTCGGACCAACCATGGCAGGAACCAACACAACCAACACAGCAACAAGAACCAGCCAAACAGAATACAACAGCCAACCAACAACAACCACAAGCACACCAATATACACCAAAAAAGCAGACGTAAAACTCAGCCAAACATCAACAACCCCCGTCAATGTAGGAGATGTTGTAAAATACATAGTAACAGCATTTAACAACGGCCCAGACACCGCAAGTAACGTGAACATCAAAGATATCTTACCTTCACAGTTAATAGGTGTCATAGCAACCCCTTCAGTCGGAACATTCAGCAATGGAGTTTGGACAATACCAACACTCGCAAACGGACAAACAGCAACACTCACAATCACCGGAACTGCAAGCAGCTCAATGGCAGGAACCAACACAACCAACACAGCAACAAGAACCAGCCAAACAGAATACAACTCACAACCAACAACAACCACAGCAAATGTCTACACCAAAATTGTAAACCTAAATATTGTTAACTCCGCAAACAACGGAAAATTAAATGTAGGAGACACAGGACAATTCACAATAACAATTAAAAACAACGGCCCAGACGATGCAACCAACATAAATATAAAAGATTTATTACCAGCAGGATTCACCGCGACCGCAACCCTCGGAAACTACGACGGAACAACCTGGACCATAAACAACCTAGCAAGCGGCAGCTCCGCAACATTAACTTTAACAGGAATAATTACACCTTCAATGGCAGGAAAAACCATCACCAACCATGCAACAGCAACATGGACAGAATTCCCAAACACACTACCAATTTCTGACTCCACCATATACGTAAAAGATGCTGAAGTAGCACTATCACAAACTGTAAATAGTCCAGTTAATGTTGGAGATGTTATTAAATTTGTTGTAAAAGCAACAAACAAAGGCCCAGACGATGCAACAAATATTGTAATCACTGATTTTGTACCATCGGGCTTGAAAAATGTGGTTGTAACTCCTTCAATTGGAACTTACAGCAACGGAATATGGACAATACCAACACTTGCAAACGGACAAATAGCAACTTTAACAATTAGAGGAACAGCAAGCAAATTTATGGCAGGAACCAACACAACCAACTCAGCAACAAGAACCAGCCAAACAGAATACAACTCACAAATTAATGTAACAAAAGCAAATGTATACACTAAAGTAGATCCTGTTGATATTGAAGTTCTTCAAATGCCGTGGTATTATAATGCAGATACACAGGATTACCAATATTTCTATGAATGCCATAACACCCCAGTATTTTCAACAATAGCAATAAACAACGGCCCAGACGATGCAA
>JAEZAV010000044.1 GCA_023430285.1 Methanobacteriota archaeon
ATTCTGTTTTGCACAGTTGTATTTCTATTGCCGAAACATTACTGTTGGATCCTTCTCTGCTGGTCATTTCTTCGGTACAGATATCTATGGAACCTACTTCTAACTCTGGTAAGAATCTGTTCCTCACTATTTCAGCTACATCCACTGCCCTGCTTATTGCTCTTCCTCTTGCTTTTAACATTACCTCAGGTACTCCACTATTCATCTGAGTTACTACAGCTAATACATAGTTCATTACTGGTTTGTTTCCAATGTAAACAACATTTTCCTCTGACATCACTTAAACCTCCAAGATAATCCATAAATTATTAATTATTCTTTCTCAACTATTATATCCAATTATCCATTTGATTTTCTTGGTATTCATAATATTTACCGACCACAGAAGGAGGACTAGTAAAAACCATATCCGCAATATTACCCTTCATTAATTTTTCAAATCTTCTGGATCAGTTAAAACTCCACACATTAACCTATGATTACCTAATTGCCAATTTATCCTTTTTGCACATAGATTCTATTTTTTTCATCTGTATCAAAATCATCTTCAACAATCTCAATATTATTTTAAGGATTAAATGAGGATAGCTCTTTAAGTTCATTTTGTTCAAATCCTGTTTGTGATAAACTAACTCAATTTTATCCATTAAAGGTTCTTAATTGCCATATTTCAATTCATCTGTGAGCTTATTATCTGCAATCATATAGCTAATGGCTTCAGGTTAACCATGAAGATGTTCCATTTCTTCGATATGGAACTTGTTTACATGGAGCTGTTCAGTAGCTGCTATATGCTCATGGCCTGTAATGATAAAATTATCCCTACTTATAATTATTGGCCTACCCATTCTAACTCTTTGATTGAATCAGCAATTTTTTTGTATCTGTTCCTGCGTATGATTTCTGGGATTTCCTGGATGTAACATCAATATCAATTTGAAATTAAGATTGAACAACAAACTAAAAGAAAATTTCAACTATCTAACACCTCCAGCTACTAAAACTGTTTAAAAATAATTAAATTGAAGAGTATAAACTAAAACGAGATTATTTTAATATGAAAAATTTTTAATAACAAAAGATTATTTTAGTACCTAGTTATAGAAATTATTATAATCATAGAAATATTTTAATTTGGGGATTTTATATGGCTGAAGATTCCAAAAATGAAGAGCTATGTTTTAATAGTGAAGAATGTGCAGAAATAGCTTACAACGAAGTATTACGTAAATATGATGACATTTTACACGGTTATGCTACCTTCCGCGAGAGAGCTGGAAGTATAATTGGATTTATTGGAGTTGTTTTGACATTAGAGTTTTTAGCAATAGGACCAATGAATTCTAATCACTTAACAACAATTAATTATATGCTAATGAATTTATCTAATTCCTTTTTTCTAATTTCATTAGTTTTCGCTGCTTTATCCTATAGAAACATTACATTCAACGATTTTGAAATATATCATTATCCAATATTAGAAAATATGGAGAAAAAACAAATTTTAGAAAAAATATCATTTCAAAGGTTGAAATTCATAGAGACTAATGATAAAAGATTGTGTAAACGAAGAATTTACACATCATGGGCTTTATATAATTTTGTTTGCGGTTTAATTGTTATAATTTCTTTTATGACCCTTTACTTAAATGGATCGACTAATATTCTAAATTCAATCCCAATCATCATACTGTTGTTACCTATATTAATCCTTATTATGCCGATAACTGAGTGGTATATAAAAAAGCAAATAGAATCTAACTCTCATTATAACGATTCAAACAATAAAATTGAGAGATTCTAATATAAAAATTACAAAGTATTTTCAAATGGTTTTTATCCATTTTACTTAATGGATCATGATGTTTAACATGTTTAAAATCTGAATACATAGCCAATAATCTACCCATACGTCTTTTATTTCATTATAATCTTTAAACCGGGTCCCAATTGGGGGCTTAAAACAATTCTAAATAAAAGAATCCTCTTAAAAATCCATTCCCTGAAAAATAAAAAAAGTAATATATAAAATAAATCAATTAAATTAATATTCAAATTGTTATCTCATAGTTCCTGGTTTCATTGTAATTTCTAGATGATATTTTGTAATCTTGTTTTGTAAATCTTCAGGTAATGAGTTCTTTAGATCTCTAACTAGGACATTATTAATTTTAGCAACTTCTCTTAATTTTTTGGTACCAATTGAACCTGTGCTTTCTATAATATTAGTAACAGTTTTAACGGCTTTTTCCATATCTTCATGTAAAATATTGCTATCAGAAGAATTCATTTTTATTTTAAGTTCATATTCTCTTTTTAAATCGTATATTCTCCATTCTAAATCTTCTATTTCTGCCCTTATTAATTCAGTACTGCTTCCAGCATTGATAACCCTATGAAGATACTCTTCATAATCTCTAGTTCGATCTTGAATTATCGATTCAGATTTTTCATATAGATCGCTATCAATAGCCATGGAAACTACTTTAATATTCTTTTTTTCACTCAAATATTCACCCCCATAATGTTTATTATAGGTAGGGGCAAATAAAAAAAGTTTGTATAATTAATTATCTCATGTCATCGTAAAATGTCTTTTACCTTTGTTAAATATCATGTAAATTCTAATACAAACCGTTTTGATGATGCATTTTGGTATTTGTTAGATACTATACTAAGTTGGACAATGGTGATATCCATCCCAAATCAGATTTAGAACGTGCCATAGGGCACGATAATAAGGGTCACAAGAATTGGTTTCATGAGCTTTTAAACAACAATCCTAACTTTAACGATAATAAAAAATCGAGACAACAATTCTAATGAAGTTCATGATATTTTAGACAAACTTCATCTTGAGATTAACGAATTAAAGAACTCATTCATTCGAATAATGATTAATAATTTATTAAAAAATTATGTTTTTGTTTATAAATTTTTTCTTTTTTATGTGAATACAAACAAATAATATTAAAATCCCTAAAATAATACCCATCCAGAAAAATCATTTGGGGGGGAATGATATTTTTTGAAAAAAATAGCAACCATAATAGTTCTATTTTTTATTGTAGGGATAATCGGAATATCTGGTTGTACTAGTAATGATGGAAACACGTCAAATCAAAGCTATACAAATACTACAACACAAACACCGATAACAGCAGAAACAACAAATACTTCAACAGCTTCAAACACTTCTTCACCATCACCGTCTGTTAACACGACAAGTACTAGCAAATCTAGTTCAGGTTCAGGTAACTACATTGGAAATGCAAATACTGGGAAATTTCATCTTGCTTCATGTAGATATGTTTCAGAGATGGATGAAAGTAATAAAGTATTTTTCAATTCAAGAGAATCTGCAATATCTTCAGGATATGTGCCCTGTAAAGTTTGCAATCCCTAACCTTTGAAGAATCTAAATTAAATTTTAGATCTTCAAACTTTGTTTTTTTTAATATCTAGAAATTAGAATATTACCATTTTATATAGTTGTATGTATATACTAGGTGATGGGTAATCACTAATTCAATTATTTTTCTACTCCCAAAAATCTTAATTTTAACTTAATTTTGAAATTGTAGCCCAAATATTGGGCTAAATAGATTTAAATGTATTAAAATCTATTATTACATTTAATACCAACTAATTTTCATTTAATTTCAAATTAAAAGATAGATGAAATATGCGTCAATAAGTAGGGACATTAAAAACAGTAACAGCACATAGATGGTGGCATACCTCGTTGCAGACATTTCATCCAACGGTCTTTTTATGAGAGTGATTATACCCATGGTAACTGAAATTAATGAAATAACCACCAACACTATAAAATCTAATTTTGCTGGGAATAATCCCGTGTATGGAATTAGTACAAAGGAAAATGTGGCTAAAAAAGCGCAGATCAAGCTGAGCCTGTATCCAAATTCCCTGCCCTTTAAAACTATCCATGTTATCTTGTTGCCAAGCTTATCCCCTTCCATACTCGGAATTTCGAAGTTGTTGATGAAGATAATTTGGAGGAAGATCACTGGGATGGCGAAGATTAAGAAGGGTAGATCTAGAGTTCCTTTCATTGCGAAGTAGCCTGCTCCTAGGAATATTACCACGGCAACAATGTTTGCAACTTCTCCCAATCTTCGATATACAAGTTTTATTGGAGGGGCTGTGTAAAACCAGGCTAATAAATTGCCAAACAACATGAATAAAAAGAAGGTTATGGGATAATTAAATATAGCTGTGAATGCAGCAGCCAATAAAATAGATATTCCCATGATTAACAGTGCGAACCATTTTGAAAATTCTCTTAATTCAGGATTTTTAATTAGTACACCACTACCTCCAGATATTGTGTTGGGAGTTGTTAAATGATCCACTTCAAAATCAAAGTAATCATTGCTGTAGTGAACTGAAAGATGAGCTGTAAACAGAATTAAGTACCCTAGAATGAATTTGCTTGAAACAAATTCAGAACCCAATATCACCGCCAACAATGCACCCATGGTAAAAACAAGAAAATTTCCAGCCAAATATTGGGGCCTTCCAAGCTTAAGTATATTATACACTGTTTTGAAGTTGATATTCATAATAATAACCCTTAAAATCATTATAATGTTATCTAATATTACTTTATCAGGGAAATGAAGTATATGTTAATCAATATTACGACCGCAAATATTCCTGCTAAGTTGTAGATGCAAAATTTTGTAGCTGTTAATTTATCTTCAGGATTTTTAATCAAAGCAATAATTCCTAAAATTAATGGAATTGAGGAGATAGCTGCAACTAATCTAAAATCTATGATGTGGGGAAACAAATTGGTGTAATTCAGAATTAAAAAGGATAGAGTTGCTAGTGATCCAGATAATGCAATTATTTTGAATCCAAATCTGCGACCGTGAGTAGCTATCCAAGTTTTTTTACCTCCTGCTTTATCTCCCTCCATATCAGGGATTTCTACGCTCATGGTGAAAAGCATTTGTAAAAAAAGCATGGGAATTGCAAAGGCTAAAAATGGAAGGGTTAAGGTTCCCATCAATGCAAAAAATCCCAATCCTGGAAATAATATTCCGATGGCAGTATTCCCAAATTCACCAAGTCCCCGATAAGACAGTTTAAATGGTGGTGCAGCGTAAATCCATGCTAATGAATTGGCAAAAACAACAAACAAAATGAAGGTTAATGGATAGTCAAATAAAAAAGTAAAAATCACAGACACTGCTATTGCTATGCTTATTAAAGAAATTGCCATGTACTTGGAAGATGTTTTCCATTCTGGATGTTCAATTAAAACACCACTCCCTCCTGAAATAGCTGTAGGAGTTACGTAATGATCAGCTTTAAAATCGTAGTAGTCGTTGTGGTAATGAACAGCCCATGTAGAAAAGAAAATGATAACGAAGCCTAGGATGAATTTGGTGAGATTAAACTCAGCACCAAACAAGATGGCAAGCAAAGCCCCTAGACTGAAATAAAAAAATAAACCAACTGCAAATTGAGGTTTACCAAGCTTAATAAACTTGAATAAATCCTTCAAATTACTAGACTTGACACTGACATCCCTAAACAAAACAATTTCCTCCACCCAAAAAAATGTTAAGTCTAAATTCAACGATGCACTTTAACCCAGTATTAATATTATATGGATACTCTCGTTAATCAAACTATTTTTTTAAATATTTCAGAAAGTTGTAGTTTTGCCCAGTCTATGTTCTAAAAAAAATTATAAAGGATTATTTGGTCCTTTACCTAAAAATATCCGTTTGTAAATCTTATTTTGACCCAGTCGTTTCCCCTGCTTGTTAAGTAACCTCCAAGTGCAGTTAAATACAGTATTATGGGATATGCAATAAATCTTTCATTGCCCCCAACACCTAAGTAAGCTATTAACGGGTTGGAAGCAGGAGTTGACCCTAACACTAAAAGGAGTATTATGGTTATTAGGGATCCTATTCCAAGTACCAACGAAATTATAACCATTGGGATGTTTAGTCCCAGTCTGTAGCTGAATATTGTTGCTAAGCTTCCAAATAGGAATGTTGTGAGTGCAAAAAACAGGTGGGTTGTACCAGTGTACTCTGGGAACAACCCCACTCCAACAGCTCCTAATGAGGAGATTAGAAGGCAAAGTGAGAAAAGACGGCATCCTCCACTTTTAAGAATTAAGTAAACTGCTAGAATACCTAAAAGTCCAAACAGTACAACACTCACATTGAATATCATTGCAGATGGTTCTACTAGTGGGATTGATCCCCCAAGGTAGCTTAATGAATTTTTAGAAACACTGTATCCTGGAAACTGAGTTTCGGCAAAGGTGATTGCTAAGAAAAATTGAATCGTAGCAACAATCAAAATAGTTCCAGCATACTTATAATACTCCTTTTCTGGCCTAAATATACTCCCACGTTGAAATTTCATAGTATTCCCCCTCAATTTAATGATTTATATTTATCATTTCTGTTAAAATGCATTAAACTTGAATGGAAACTATCCATTCGCTTGTAACTATATTATAATATTTATCAGAGGTGGTAAATGCAGATTTGGGTAAATAATTATGAAAATTAAGTGCCAGTTAGTACATACGACACAATGTAGGATCAAGGTAAAATAGAAAATATTAGGCAAATAAATTGAAATTATTTTTAACAATAATTGTTTTAAAAAATTATACAATCAGAGATTGATTCCTAACATGGCCAACAAAGCTTTTATTCCTGATATTCCCAGTATTGCTATTAGAAGGAAGTAGATTGCTGTTATTAACGCCATTAAATAACCTGCTATTACCATGTAACCATCATTTTCCACAGAACCCAGTGTTAAAAATAGTATGCTGTAGGCTGGTAGAAAATCTGTTAGGGGTACGGGCAGTGGCAGCATGAGGAGAAATGCACAGAAGATCATGAAGACGTTGTTTATCTGATCCATGTACGGTCGGGTTATGATGTTCAATCTGGGTTTTACAAACTTTTCAAGCCCCTTCAAAATACGGTTCATTCCATTTAAAAGACTCACCATGGTACTTTGAGAGATCTTATATTCCATGACCATTTTAGGGATTAATGGATGGGTTTTGGTAAGTATTGCGATGTTTATGAGTATTATGGCCAATCCAAATGGTAAGCTGCTTCCAGGGATGGACACAGGTAGCAAAAACGGTGCAACAAGAATTAAACATGATATTAAACCTCCTTGTTCGCCAATGAGATCCAGAAACTCTCTAAAATTAACTCCATCCTCGGGTATCTGTTCAGACACTCCGGAAATAATTTTAGAAGTCGATTCTGTGGTTGATTCTTTAGACATGTTTGATTCCTGTGTGAATTAATGAATGTTAATGATCCAATCCCTTAACTGGACCCTATTAAAACTCTTCCAAATTGAAGTTAAATTTAGAATCTGAAGCTGATTTAATATTTTAATTGAAATTACATCCAAGATATTGGGATAGTTTTCATAGAATATATGTTCTTTGGTTGAAGTGAAATAATAAATTTTTGAGAAGACCAAACCCCCAGCCTTCCCAAGAAAACACGCGGCCCATAGCTCAAGAAATTAATTAAAAAAAATAGTATGTATAATTTAAAAAAAAATAGCTGGAAAACCAACTACTTTCCTTAAACATTCCATTTAAAAACTCTGAAATTTACTTAAATTTCTTTCCAAGGTTAAAGGCTCGTCCAAGGTTTTTTCCAATGGCATGGTATGATATTGCCGCTGGATCGTAGGTGAATGGTTTGATCTTCTCGATGTCAGGTTTTCCATTGTCTGTTGCTGCACTTTCGTCGAGCTTCACATCTAGAATCTCACCTGTAATCTGGACATGCATTCCGAGATCCAGGGTATTTATGGCTTTACATTCGAGTACCAGTGGAAATTCTTCCACGTATGGAGCATCAACAAGTTCTGATTTGACTGGTGTCAGCCCTGTTTTTTCAAACTTGTTTTCATCCTTTCCAGATACGATTCCAAAGTAATCTGCCTCGGAAACGTACTCCTCTGAGGGTATGCTTATGGTGAAAGCCTTCCTTTCATTTATATTTTTAAGGGTGTACCTGTGTTTTTGTAGAGATATTGATACGCATGGTGGATTTGAACATGAAATACCTCCCCATGCTGCTGCCATAACATCTGGTTCTTCGTTTTCATCATAGGTCCCAACTATGAATACTGGTGTTGGGTACACTATGGTTTTAGCTCCTAAAGATTTTTTCATGACCTAATCCCCCCATATCTAATATTTTTGTTTAATCAATCCACTGGCTGACTTCCTTTATATCTGGACGTACCACCTTTGACATTTCTGTGGCAGGGTATCCTATTGCACATCCATTTATTTCGTAGGGTCCAAGTGGTATTCCAAGTAAGTTTAGGAATTCTTGGTTTTCTGACATTTGACTGGTTAAGGATACGAGTTGGAATCCCAGACCCAGTTCTGTTGCTTTAAGCCACATGTTTTCCATGCAGTGTGCTATGGATTCTTGTTCCACCGGTGGTATTCCCCTCAACTCTGCCACTACTATGAAGTACGGTGCAGTTCCCACACCTATAACTCCATTGTCAACAAATAATTGAAGTCTTCCCATGAAATTTTCTACTCTTTGTTTTAACATTGGCTGTTCTTTTAAAATTCCTTTAAAATGGTTTAAACCTTCTTCAGCCTTGTTTCTCATGAGTTTCTCTGCAGTTTTCATGGATTCTGTTCCATTTTCAAATACAAAAAATCTCCTGAACACTGTTGATTCACCAACTGCCTGTGCAGCGTAAGGTGCCTGTAATCCTGATTTGAGTATTTGTTCAACTGTTTCCCTAGTGGGAATTTCTTCGCTGAAATTTCTAACAGTACGTCTTGATTCTATTATTTCATCTAAAGTTTTGCATTGATTATCAACGGAATCCGCCATAATAATCCTCCAAAGTTTCCAAAATAGGTTATTAACTATGAAATGTATCAATTTTCTTATGTTTTTACTCTTTTTATTAGTTTTTGGTAAACCATCTACCACAAAAGTTATATGTCTAAACTTTTACATTAATTAATATAAAGGGTTTATTCTGAGTTTTTGAGTTGATTGTCATGTTGGAAGAACAATTTTTTGAGATATTAAACAGAGAACTTGTGGTTGCCATGGGTTGTACAGAACCCATTGCAATAGTGATTGCAGCAGCCCATGCAAAGAAACATTCAAAGGGCAGTATCGAAGCTGTGAATGTTAAAGCATCACGAAACATCGTGAAAAATGCATTCTCTGTGAAGATACCTGGAACAGATGATTGTGGAATCAACTTAGCTGCAGCACTGGGAATGTACATTGGTGCATCAGAAATAAATATGGAAGTTTTAGAGGATATTAAAGCTGAAGAAGTGGATGCTGCGAAAAAAATGGTTGAAGATGGATTGGTAACTGTTGAACTCGCAGACACCCCAAAGAAATTGTACGTTGAAGTCACTGTTCAAACCGACAGATCCCTTTCCAAGGCTGTTGTGGAAGATTTTCATGACAACGTCGTACTGGTTGAGGTGGATGGTAAAAAATTGGATGTTAAAAACTCAGTTAAGCCCATGAAACTCGATGACAGCATGTTTGAGGATTTAACCCTGGATGAAATTTTAAGGTTCGTGTCAGAGGTTGATACTGATAAGTTAGGTTTGATCAAACAATCCATTGATTTAAACTCTAAGATCAGTTTGGAGGGAATAAACAACTGTTACGGAATCAAGGTTGGTAAAAATATCCAGACTAATATTGGGGGTGATATCTTTGGCAACGATATCTGTAATCATGCAGTTGCATTGACTGCTTCAGGATCAGATGCCAGGATGGCAGGTTGTAATTTGCCTGTTATGACCAATTCGGGAAGTGGTAATCAGGGTATTAGTGCCACCATGCCTGTTGTGGTGTTTGGAGCCTATGTGAATGCAGATGAGGAAACTTTAGTCCGGGCCGTTGCTCTCAGTAACCTCATAACCATCTACATAAAATCTAGTTTAGGACGTTTATCTGCATTATGCGGAGCTACAGTAGCATCTGCTGGATCTTGTTGTGGAATAACCTATTTGATGGGTGGAAATAACGACCAAATAAAATCTGCCCTGCAAAACATTCTTGGAAATGTAACTGGTATCATCTGCGATGGTGCAAAGGCGGGCTGCGCCCTTAAAGTTGCAACGTGCACCACAGCCGCTATACAGTCTGTTATCTGCGTGATGGAAGGTCATCACATCCAATCAACCGATGGCATAATCGAGGAAGATCCTGAAGATACCATTAAAAATTTCTGCAAGATAGGTCAGGCAGGTATGGCTGAGGCAGATAAGATCATCCTCAAAATAATGATGGACAAATCCAATAAACAGAAGGCAGATCTAGAATCTGAGTCTAAATAAGAAATTTTTGGATTTCCAAGGCTATTTTTTTAATATTTTCCTGTAAAAAGAAGTTGTGACCCGTAGGAAAACTTAATATCCTAGAATCAGTTAGTTCATCATGCATCTTCTGTGAATGCTCGGATGGCACCAGAATATCTTCTGACCCGTACATTATGAGGGTTGGAACGTTTATCTCAGTCAACCTAGATTCCACATCAAAGTTTCTGCAGACTCGCAGAGATTTTAAAACAGCAGTTTTAGAATTCATTTGAACTGCCATGTCTTTAAATCCATAGATTTCCTCGTGTTTTAAAAGGTAATCTTTTGTGTACACGAGTTTGATCATTTCATCAAAAAATGCTGGAATTCCGCCGTGACGAGTTACTTCTTCCAAGTTTTTAAAGGTTTCAGATAGTTCCAGGCTGCACTTACTGTATCCTGAACATATTACGAGTGATCTAACATGTTCTGGGAATTCTAGTGCGAAGTTCTGGGCAACTAGTGATCCCAGGGAAAATCCCAAGATATTTGCCCTTTTAATATGGAGTTCTTTGAGCAGGTCCCTTATATCTTCTGTTAGAAGTTCCATTGAAATGTCAACGTCATGATCTGATTCGCCGTGACCCCTCAAATCTGGTTGAATTGCTCTTATACCTGTGACATTGTTGTTTAGTGGAGTGAAAAATTGGGAGGAATCTGAGAGTCCGTGTAAAAATATGGTTGGATCCCCTTTACCATGGGTGTTGTAGTAGATCTGTGCATTTTGGCTGTTTATATAACTCATGAGGATTTCTCATCTTTTTATTGATAAAAATTTGAATTGTAAGTAATCTGCCAGTATTTTTTACCTATTTCACTATCTTAGTAGTTTTTAAGGGTTTGATATGTGTGCGAAAATATGAATTATTTTTTTGGTTTGGATACTCCGTTGCTGCAGAAGTATCTCATTGGTTCTCCATGAAGTAGATCGTACTCTGTCCAAAATTGGCATCTGTAGCACTGACATATTTCTTTAGTGTTTAGATCGCCACAGCTCGATTTTCCAGTTACACAGTACATTCCAGGAACATTTCCAGAACCGGAATCCTTTCCCTTCGATTCAATTTTGGGCTCAATTTCTTGCTGTTTTTCTACTGTACACGTGCTACATATTTGAACAGGACATTTAATGCATTTACATTTCTCATAATTTTTCAAGGAAAATTCAAGTTTTTTCAAGGAATCACCCAGTAATACTATGGTTACTACGAAATATTAATTTATGGTTTGAAACCTTGTTTTGGTTTCCACTACCACTAACCCAAAATGTCCGCTTAAATTTGGTTGAATCACTTGATACCAGATATGTTAGGGTTTAGTGTCCGAGAAAAAATTGGATGTAACTTCGAAACACAGAAAAAATAGATGGGTATGACACGTTGAGTGTGCCATGAACTGGCAGGTTTGGTGTTACGTAACATGATGATTATCTTTCGTTTTCCTATTTTGGTTTGGATTTGTTGTATATTCTCCCGTATTTGACCAATATGTACACTACCATTATTGTAACTGCTATTATGGCCACTATTGCACTAGTACTCATTAATTCACCTTATAATTATTTTATGGTAATATATTTATCAATTATAATTATAAGTACTTAGTTGATAATATTGTTTGAAGGGAGTAGTGATGAGAAAACTTATTTGGTGGGTATTTGCAGGAACATCTGGAGGACCTAACAGGGCCAGGATAGTTATGGCGCTGAAAAATAGGCCACATAATGCCCATCAACTAGCAGAATCTCTTAATTTAAATTATAAAACAGTGCGTCATCATCTTAAACTGTTGGAAGAAAACAATATCATTACTTCATCAGGGAAAAATAAATATGGGGAATTATACTTCCTTACGAATGGAATGGAAGAAAATTATGATATCTTTGAAGACCTATGGAATGAACTAAAACAATGAAGGAAGCCTGGAGATTTATAATTAAACTGAACATAAATCTTTTATAAGCTGTCCTAACTAAAAAAAAGGGAGAAATATAATATGTTTTCAGATTTTGGACCTGCAACTGTGCTGTTGTTATACACATCGGTAGCAATTGGAACAGCTAACGTTATTTTATTGATTGGTTTACTTTATGCCTATTGGAAAACCTACAAGGAGATCAAGTCAAAGTTTACCATAGGACTCCTGTACTTTGCATCATTCCTGCTCTTGCAAAATATCGCAATAACCCTTGCCTCGGCATTGCCTCTTCTACTCCCCCATATTCCATACAATGTTCCGAGTTACGATCTAGACAGGCCACACATTGGATTTTTATTTGTGAACCTGGTGCAGCTCATTGCCCTGAGCATACTCTACAAGATCACCAAGGAATAAAAAAAAAGGAGTGACTAATTCACTCCTTAACCATCAAATTCACTTTTTAGGATTTTTATCTGTTTTTGAAGCAAACCAATGTTCATTTTTTACATCCACGATTTTCTACACCCGAGTTTTTTAATTAATATTTATCTTATTTTAGATAAAGAATTAAAATTATTTTAAAATAAAACTCTAATAATACTTAAAATTTAATTTTAAAGTAAAATATCTGTTTTCAAATATGTAGATAGTAAGATATATATAGCATTTTATACATGAGAGATCACTATGATTAACTTAGTTGATGTTCTTGAAAAATTGAGGGAGTTAGAAAAGTTAGGCGGCCTCAAGTTCATGGTTCTTCACGTCCTTGATAAGGGTCCAAAAAATGGGACAGAAATTATGGATTCCATTGAAAGGCATCGTATACAAGTAAACAAGGTGCTAGACCGACATTCCCATGATGAAAATGCTGAAGAAATCTGCAGTTCATTAAAACCATCATCGGGCGCAATTTATCCATTGTTAAAGAAATTGGTTTCAAAGGGACTCATAGTAAAAAGAGAAGATAACAAGTATGAACTGACAGAAAAAGGCAGTTACACCCTCGAAAAAATATCTGGTCATCTACACCATTCATTGAATGAACCAATGAACCGTGGAACGATAATGATAGACACGGCATTAAATGAAATTGAAAGTTATATCAGATTTTTAAGTGATATTAAACCTGAAAAATTACAGAGTAAGAAAGAATCCATTAGTAAAATGAGTAAACTGCTAATAGAACTTGAAAAATCTCTTGAATAATTTTAATAGGTAATGGGAGGTTTTTTATGGAGAACAAATGGATCGTAATGTTAACTGTCGTTGTTGCTTCTCTCATAGGAAGTATCAACATGAGCATAATGCTCATTGCCCTTCCCGCAATTTTCAATGGGATACAAATAAATCCACTGAATTCATTTCAATATTTATTATGGATGATAATGGGATACTCGCTACTTACTGCCACCCTACTTCTGAGTTTCGGCCGACTTTCAGATATTCACGGCAGAGTCAAAATGTTCCGTTTAGGTTTCCTAATATTCACTGCTGCTTCAGTACTGTTGAGTTTAACCCCATCAACTGGAGATGCCGGTGCTCTGGAAATCATAGCCTTCAGAATGATACAGGCAGTTGGAGCTGCACTATTTATGGCAAACAGTTCCGCCATACTAAC
>JAEZAV010000148.1 GCA_023430285.1 Methanobacteriota archaeon
TGTTGAACCATTTTCAAGTTTGGAAACTGCTATGCCTATGTCGTCTGCATTTTCAATCATGTAGTCTACTGTTTTTTTTGCTTCGAGATTGACGCTTACCATTATTTCACCTTTTAAGATTAAATTATAAATTAAAATTACTTGGAATGTTGTATGTGTTTAAACTTACGATTTCAATTTTTAACTGTACACAGTAAAATAGATTTAGTTTTGTTGGGTCCCAAAAAATTCAATTTCAATCAAAATTTATTATTAAAAAATAAGGAAATATGAAATTAGTTAAATAGATTCTGCTTCTTTGAAGTTAACCTCGTATATGTGGGCACTTATTGAATGTATGGTCAAAGTTCCGAGTTTGGATCCTGTTTCCTCTGCTACATACTTGGCCAGGTTTGAGAGTCCCACTGCATTGGGGAACCATGCACCGTAAATGTCATGTGATCTCCAAAGTCCTGTTGTGTGAAGTTCACCGTCCCTTATTTTAAAGTCCACAAGCATCATGCATGGAACTTCATCGTTTTTGGTGTCGACTAGAGGGTCCCATGTTATTGATATTGCCCTTCTAGATTCTTTAAAATTGTTGAGACGCATTATTGCTTCTTGTATCTGGTCGATTCCTCCAAAATGTGCTCTGAGCCTGTTTCCATAGGTGTATACAAAACCCTGTTTATCACCACTTAAGAACTGTTCAGAGTACTTGTCCAGTTTTTCACCTGTCCAGAAGTAACCTTCAGGTGATTCTGTGTTGGATGGATCAGTTACGTTTACAATTGTATTCAATATTTCCTTGGTAACAGAACCCCTTTCATCCTTTAGTTCTACACCCTTCGATACTATTTTCTTTACTAATGTTTCCCATCCTTTTTTTATGGTTGGAACCTTGATCATCACAGCCATGACACTGTCTCCTTCATTTTTTTAAGTTTAAGTTGGGCTATTTCCCTTGAAAGCATTCTCATTCCGCAGTCTGGATCGATCATCATGTTTTCTTTCCCGACTATGTCTATACCCTTCTTCACAAGATTTGAAACCTGCTCAACAGTTTCCACAACTTCGGTTTTGGTGTCTAAACATCCAAAACCTATTTTTTTAGAGCCCCTGTACTCTGTTTTTAGAGCTTCGATGTTTGAATCAACACCAGCAAATTCGCAGTCAATGATTTCAACAGGAAATTTAAGAATGTCACCAAGCACTTCTCCCACATCACCACAAACATGCATGGACACAGGCACCTTCAGATCAGTGCTGATAATTTTTATGGCTTCCTTTGCAACCTTAAGATCAGCGACTCCTGTTGATAAGAATGGTTCGTCTATTTGGATCATTCCTGCACCGGCAGATTCCAGTTCCTTGGCCTCCTTTTTAAGGGCTTGTGCCATGTCCATTATTATTTTGGATTTGTTATCCTTCTTATAGAAATCAAGCACTCTGCTTGAGAGAACCAGGGTTGTGGGGCCCGTTACAATTCCTTTAACACCTTTGTAGGAATTGTTCAGATTGTTTCCATCCATTAAGGGGTCATTGTTTTTGAAATCTTCAGAGATATTTTCAGCAGTTTTTATGGCAAGCTTCATATCCGCCGCACCTATGGATCCATTCAATGCCCTGATCTTTCCGTTGATCCCTGGAACATCGTCTTCAACTGTCATTCCAGGAAGTTTTTTGGCGAATATTTCTACCATATCACCCCTTACCTGCCCATCAGACACGATGTCCACACCAGCCAGTACCTGATCCTTCACTGCCATTTCAAGGGATGGTTTGAAGTCATCGTAACTTCCAAATAGCCTTGAAATTTTGGTGCCGAAGGTTTCTTTTTGGGTTTCAACCACAGGGTAACTGCCTACAACTGTTGTTAACATATTCTTTTTATCCTGATACTTCTATTTCATCTATAAATTAATCCTTGATTGCTGAGGATTTGATCTTGTCTATTTCATCCTTCTCAAGTGGAAGTTCAACCACCGCAGTTCCATGACAGGGTTTGGTGTACGGAAGTGTAACCTTAGATTCATCATCATTTATCCCGATGGGTATTGGAGGTATTCCAATTATTCTAGCCCCTAAAATCTTTTCACCAGCATTCACATACACCTTTTTGGGTGAATGTTTTTCAATCACCTTTTTAGCCTCTTTAAATCCTGTGTTTTTAACGAGAATTTTGTAGTCTTCAGATTGTTGCAGGTGCTGTTCTAAACAGAAAGACATGTTAATCCTCCAGTGATTTTATGTAACGGTCAACTTTAACCCTTAATGGTGTTGGATTGTGGTAAGCCCTTGCTGAAACTATTTCTGAATCTGTGCTATCCTGAACATCTTTTATAAACTTTTCAAGCAGGTCAATATCCTTCTCAAATACCAGGGCAACAGATTTTGTGTTTAAAATATGGTAGAATGTAACGAAGTAGGCTGCTGCCGCATCTTTGTGAACAAAACCAAACAACAGGTCGTACTCCTTTTCCTCCAAGTTTTCAAGACAAGATTCTATATCTACCTTGTTCGTTACGTAGAAACCTTCTGGATCTGAAACTTCCAGCAGCTTCATTGCAGATGGTGTGCTGGCCACAGTGACTTCGTACCCTATTTCTTTGAGTTTGTAAGTAGTATAAACTGCCAGAGGGGTTTGTGAAGGTGCTTCAGGACATCCTAAAAGTATTAAAGCTTTTTTCATAGAATTCCTCCATTTATAATGATAAATATTTCTTTAAAATTCTGCCCACTTAACTCTGGAGTTTTTCAGGCGAAATTGTAAAGATTAGCTTAGTCGATGATCTAATCTATATATTATATTTTAATAAGTTTATGACTTTTTCACAGGGATTTGATAAATATAATTTTGTCTTGATCAGGCCCATCATAATCTTTATAAACATTTAAACCCTCTGATTCAAATGTTTCAGGGGATTTATACGATTTAAAACCCATTTTAAGATAGAAGTTAATGGATATTTTGTTATGTGGCTTGGTTACTAATTTAATCTTTTTACAGCCCTTTTTTGATACTGTTTCTGCAAATCGGTTCATGATAGTTTTTCCAATTCCCCCACCCCTCAGCTTGGAATCTAAACATAGAAGATGGATGTAACTCTCTTCTGGATCGTCTTGTGAAATAAATCCCAGTAGAAAACCTAGAATTTTTTGGTTGGAATTGTCTTCAACCACGAATGATGTTTCTGTAAAATGTCTTGTGAATAAATGGTAAACAGCGTTTGGCATGGTTGACATATGCCCACAGTTCTCAGCTAATCTTGCAATTCCCATAAAATCATCTGCAACAACGTTTCTAATATCTAAATCCATGATCTTCCTCCAGGGTTTTGGAATTATTTTTGAAAATTCAGTAACTTTAAATAGCACAACGTCAAAGTTCATATGCGGGCTGGTAGCTCAGGTGGTAGAGTGTCGCCTTGGCATGGCGGAGGCCCCGGGTTCAAATCCCGGCCAGTCCATTCTTATTTTAACATAAAATCAGATTTCTATCTTAGTTTAAGTACAAATTTTTTTTGATTTAAAAAAAAATAATACAGTAAAATATGTGTTTTTTACTGTTTCATGAAAGCTTCAATGGAACTTATTATTTCATCGAGGCCTTGACCAGTTTTTAGGCTGCTTTTAATTACCTTCACATCAGGGTTTAATATTTTAACATCTGCAACCATTTTATCCTGATCTGCTCCAACAGCATCTGCTATATCAACCTTGTTGATGACTACCAGATCTGCATTTTTGAATATTAGGGGATGTTTTTCAACTGTGTCATCACCTTCACTGACACTTATCACAACCATCCTGATGTGGGAACCCAGATCAAAATCAACTGGACATATCAGGTTTCCAACATTTTCAATGAATAGAAGATCTATGGATTCTAGGGGAAGATCTCCAAATGCATGTTTCACAAGGTGGGCATCTAAATGACACTCCTTTCCAGTGTTTAAACCCACAACTGGAATATCGTACTGCTCAAATCTTCCAGCATCGTACTTACTTATGACATCCCCTGCAATGACCCCTATGTTGTGGTCCATTTTTTGTATGAGGGTTTCAATAAGTGATGTTTTACCAGATCCTATTGCACCTAAAACATCCACAGAAAATACATCTGCATCATCCAGGATCTTCTGATTTTTTCCTGCTAACTTACTGTTTGCAACCATGATGTCATGTTGAATTTCTACCTCTGCAATTTTATGCATCTTCATCTCCCTCTTCCTTTTCTATTTTGATATTTTTAACGTTACATTCCCTTCCTGCGGTTATTTCGACGTTCCTTTCTCCGCACTCGGGACATTCAACTATTGCCAAGTAATGATCTGAATCATCCATGTCAGCAGCACCTGTGTATTCACATACGTTACAGTTGATCTCAACTGGTACTTCCACTATGTTGATTTCTGCCCCTTCAAGCAGGGTGTTTTCAACAAGGACATCCAGAAGGAATTTTAGCTGTTCTGGGTTGAGCATTGTGAGTTTACCAATTTCTATGGTAACATCAAGTACTTCTGTAGCATCATTCTTCTCAGCTACATCCAAAACTGTTTTTACCATGGCATCAGCCATTGAAAGTTCGTGCATTAAGCCACCTCATATTCTAATATTTGCTTCATTCGATGTCCTAATATTATGGGAAGCTTATTAATAAAGTTAACAAATATTTGAATAGATAAAAAATTTCAACTCCAAATGGTCACAGATAAATAGTGTGGGGAGTAACTTAAGTTCATGACTTTAAAATGTTGTATTGATGATTATACTAAATTTACCAATGAAGAAAGGTGGTTTTTTTGTTAATAGGAGGATCTGCATCTCAAAAATTGGCTGCTAAAGTAGCGAGGGAATTGGACCAAAAATTAAACCCCGTTGAAACTAGAAGATTTCCCGATGGGGAACGATACATAAGGATAAAGGGAGAAGTCCAAGATGAAGCTGTGGTTATTCAATCCACGGGCCATCCTCAAGATGCAAATTTAATGGAATTATTTTTAATGCTCAAAAATCTTAAGAGTCTTGGTGTTGAAAGAATTAGAGTTGTTATACCCTACTTCGGATATGGCAGACAGGAAAGAAGATTTAAAAGTGGGGAAGCAGTATCTGCAGTTATAGTTTCAGAACTGCTTGAAGCTGCAGGTGCTTCAGAGATATACTCCATAAACTTCCATGAAAAAAATATAAAGGAGTTCTTCAACATACCAGTGCATGAAATATCTGCAATGCCACTCATAGCTAACTACATAGATAAAACCATGAACAACCCCCTAATACTGGGACCGGATAAAGGTGCTTTGGGATTTGCAGAGGAAATAGCTGAAATTCTTGACTGTGAATGTGATCATCTTGAGAAGGTCAGGATCTCACCGGAACATGTTGAAACCAAACCAAAACATATTGATGTGGATGGAAGGGAAGTTGTTATAATCGACGACATCATCAGTACAGGTGGTACAATAGTGAATGCAACCAAGATATTGAAGGATCTTGGAGCTAAAAAGGTTGTTGTTGGATGTGTACACCCAGTACTAGTGGAAGATGCTCTACTAAAAATATTTGCAGCAGGAGTCGATGATGTGTTTTCAACAGACACCCTCAGATCAGATGTGAGCAACATTTCTGTTGCGCCGTTGGTTGCAGCATGCCTTAAGAAGTTCGAATGAAAACTTTCTAACGGTACATCACTTTCTCTTTTTTTAAAAAATCACTGGATCCTTAAAATCAAAAAATTAATTCTAGAAATATTTCGTTAGTGATTCAGAAATTTTAAGCAAAATAAAAAATAAAAAGAATACCCAAAAAATATTTTGTTTTTTTAGGATTTAACGAGTGGGTATGACATCAATTGGCGGGGTCTGTTATCTACACTGCAGATACCTGCAGAATCTTCTGACGGTTCGACATCGCCCCTTGAAAGTTTTTGTATGTCTTCCTTCTGATCCGGTGTGAACTCTCCAAAGTAGATCTTGTTGTCTTCTATCTGGATTATATCGTATTCAACAGGACAGTTATCTATGGATGGAACAAGTGCACATCCATTTATGCTGACATCGTGTTCCTCATCAAGGTTCCATTCTGTGTCAAAGCTGACTTCATTTAACATGTCCACGAGTGCTGTGTGATGAGCAGTCACGAATCTTCCAGTGTTATTAAAGTCAACACAAGTGGTGTTGTTCAAGTAGCTTGATTCCCCACTTAATATGTAATTTCCCTTGGCATGTATTGTAAAGAAGGGTTCCTTTCCCTTTTTATCTAGATATGAACGGATTCGTATGCTCCATTCATCTCCCTGAAAAGTTGCCTCCCTATGGATGAACATCACACTACCATCAGGATTGTTAACTGTTTCAATTTCAGGACTCTGCCATTTACCCTGTAAATCTTGTGTTTCTAACATTTTTTAAGACCTCTTCAATCTTAGTTTCAAGCTAATATGCTTGATTTCGGTATTTCTCAAAAAAAGATAAAGTATGAAGGGATTTAGTTTTTCTTGTTTGCAGGTTCCATATTGACGGATCTTCCCTTAACCTTGGTTCCGCTCATGATGGAAATAACATCGCTTGCACTTTGTTTTGGAACTTCTACGAATGAGAATTTATCGAAGATATCCACCTTTCCAATTGCAGAGCTTGAAAGGCCTGTTTTATCTGCTATGGCCCTTATGATATCCCTTACTTTGACCTTGTCCTTTCTTCCGATGTTGATGAAAAGTCTGACCTGTCCTGATGCAGCTCCGGTGTCTCCGTAGTCCTGTGAATTTGATGTTTTAGAGGAGGAGGTTCCGTTCTTTTCCATGACAATTTTTAGAAGTGCTGCAGCAGTTTCAACTGAACTGTAATCTTCTTCCATCATCTTTTCGACCATGCGTACTTCGTTGTCGATGTTGTCGTTGTTGATAATGCGTTTGATTTTCTCGAGGAAATTGGTGGTTTTGATCTCTGCAACATCACTGGCTGAAGGTATTTGCTGTTGTTCAATTTTGGTCTTGGTGTATCTCATTATGTCCCTAAGCTGGTAAACTTCTTTACCTGAAACGAAAGTGTATGCAACACCTGTTTTACCTGCTCTTCCAGTTCTTCCAATTCTGTGAACGTAGTATTCATCATCGTTTGGAACATCAAAGTTGAAAACTGCTTCAACGTTGTCCACATCTATTCCCCTTGCAGCAACATCTGTTGCAA
>JAEZAV010000178.1 GCA_023430285.1 Methanobacteriota archaeon
TCCAAGAGCTACTCACACCGAGCATTTTTAATGGCATTTCTGGCAGATGGTGAATCCACCTTGAGGGATCCTCTCTACTCAGAAGATACCTTGGCTTCACTAAACACCGGCATTGAAATGGGATCAAAAGTTAAAAGAACAGAATCCATATGCAGTATACAGGGAGTGGCTGGAAAACCTGAAACACCCTACGATGTTCTTGACTTGAAAAATTCAGGAACAACCTTGAGAATAATGACCAGCCTAGCATCTCTTGCAGATGGTTTTACAGTGTTAACAGGAGATAATTCCCTTAAAACCCGCCCCATGCAAGATCTATTGGATGCTCTTAAACCCCTGGGCGTTACAGCATGTTCAACACGTAACGATGGTAAAGCCCCAATAATAGTTAAAGGAGGGTTTGACGGGGGTGAAACTTCCATTAAGGGAGATGTTAGTTCGCAGTTTATTTCTTCCATAATTATGGCTGCACCATTGGCTAAAAAACCCGTGGATCTAAAGGTTACTGGAGAATTTATTTCCCAGCCCTACGTAATGATGACCCTGGAACTCATGAACAAGTTCGGTATCAAGGTTGATTTTGATAGAACTGAAAATTCATTCCACATTGAACCACAGAGTTATAAACCTGCAGATTACACTGTTGAAGGAGATTATTCCTCGGCTTCCTACATCATAGCTGCTGCTGCAGCTCTTAAATCAGATGTTAGAATTAAAAATTTGATGAAAGATTCCAAGCAGGGTGATAAGATCATCCTTGATATTGTAAAGGATATGGGTTGTGAGGTTAAGGTTAAAAACAATGAAGTCGAAATTAAAGGACAAGGAATGCTCAATGGAGTGGATGTAAACCTTCAAAATGCCCCTGACCTACTTCCTACTGTGGCTGCTCTAGGCGCCATGGCAGATGGAACAACAAATATACACGGCGTTGAACATGCACGTTTCAAAGAAACTGACCGTATACACACATGCTCAACAGAACTGTCCAAATTAGGCGTGTCTTTAATTGAAAAAAGAGATGGAATCCAAATAAATGGAGGAGTCCATGGAGGGGTTGTTAAATCCCATATGGACCACAGGCTTGCGATGGCATTTTACATCGTAGGTTTGAAAGTTGGAGGAATCTGTATTAAAGATGCATCTGTTTACAAAGTTTCATTCCCAGACTTTCCAGATATCATGAAAAAGTTAACAGCTGGTTAGGACTATGAATAGAAAAAAAGAGCTTAAAATTGTGGTATTAGGATCCTACAACTCTGGAAAAACAACCACCCTCGAAAATATTTGCCAAAAAAAGACAAAAATTGAGTACAAAGGCACGACCATAGCCCTTGATTATGGTAACGTAATGGTTGCAGATGAAAAAATTCATATATTTGGATCACCAGGCCAGGAAAGATTTGAATTCATGAGGGAGATTCTGGCCCATAAAATAGACGGCGCCATAGTTGTCATAGACTCTTCCAAGGGATTAGTTGAAAGTGATGAAATTATCATTGAAAAACTCAATTTAAAGGATGTTCCATACGTATTATTTGCAAATAAACAGGATCTGAATTCTTGCGAAATAGAACATCCACAACTCAGACCAGATACACCCATCATTCCAACCATTGCCATAGATGGTCAAGGAGTTGAAGAAGGCTTTTTAACCCTTGTTGAACTGATTAAAAACAATTAAGCAATTTTTTTTATTACCTAATGAATATCCAAAAAAAATTTGTGTAAAAAATTCCAATTTGGAGCTGATTAAAATATCTAGGATCGAATCAATCATTGTTAACCTTGAAGAAATTTACACACTCCGAGAATTTGAAGACAGCGACCCGTTTCGTGTTTTAATAAGAACTATCTTATCACAGCGAACAAGGGATGAAAATACTGATGCTGCTTCAGCCATGCTTTTTTCAAAATATTCTACTCCCGAAGAAATTGCAAATGCTCCTACCGAAGAAGTGGAAAAACTCATAAAAAAATCAGGTTTTTATCATGTGAAGGCCAGTAGGGTGCGGGAAGTTTCAAGGATCATACACGAGGATTACAACGATACTGTTCCAGAGGATATGGCAGAACTTTTAAGTCTGCCTGGTGTTGGAAGAAAAACTGCCAACTGTGTACTTGTCTATGGATTTCATAAAGATGCCATACCTGTTGATGTGCATGTTCACAGAATATCCAACAGAATTGGACTTGTAAGCACAAGAACACCAGATGAAACAGAGGAAAAACTCATGGAGATCGTGCCTAAAAAATTCTGGTTACCATTAAATGACCTATTTGTACAGTTTGGACAAACCATCTGCAAACCAATAGGACCAAAACATGAGATATGCCCAATAGCAGAGTACTGTGACTACTACAAAAATATGAAAAATACTGAATGAAAAAAGCAGGACGAATTAAACAGTACTATTAGTTTGGATATAGAATTTCCTTAATTTAGAACTAGATATTTTTTTTTATTTTAATGATTATTTAAAAAAAAATAATTTTAAAGTTTCCCCAAAATAAAAAGAAGTTAAGGGGAAACAAATTTTTTATTCTATTTACCCAGATCTCCTACTTCCCTTGCAAAGGCTGCTAAAACATCCTTTGAGAGTCCTTCAACAAATTTGAGGGATCCTGCACATTCGTGACCCCCACCATCTATTCCGGCTTCAGGTATTTCTATTGCTAGTTTGGATACAATTTCATTCAGGTTGAATCCGAACATTTCATTAACAGCATCTGTTGCCCTTATTACGCTGAAATCAGGCCCGTAGGCAAGGGTTATTATTGGTTTTTCTTCGCCATTTGCCTGTACCACGCTGTCATGTACGTATCCACAAGTTTTACCAGGTGCTGGGAATGTGAATTTATGTGCGTACTTTTCAACATCAAGTACATTGAATATAACACCATTTGGTAGATTTTGTGATTTGAGGTTTGGTAGAGCTGCCCTGAGCTGGGTGTCAACACGTTTATTTAGTTCGTTGTAAAGTGCTTCAATAAGTTTGCTGTGTTTCTCTTGATTTCCAAGTCCAAGTATGGTGTCGATAATTCCTCTTCCATTCATGAATCTCAAATAAAATGCTTCAAAATCTACACATGATGCGACTTTTTCTAGATCTTCACGATTGTATCCCTTGGTAGCTGCAATTTCTATGTACTTATCTGCTTCTGATGATGATGCATGATCTCCCACTGCTGCTATTCCAGGCAGGTGCACGAGTCTGTCTGTAACTTCAGGGTTTATCATGTTTGCAAGTTCCACTGCAAGTGCCCCAGCAGTTATGTTTGAGTCTCCACCAACCAAGTAAGGGTTCACATGAACATCTACATAATCATCCACTGCAACCCTTCCATCCACAACTTCTCCAGGGAAGTGATGATCACATACAACTACTTCGATGTCGTAGATCTTAACCTTCAAAAGTGCCAGTATATCTTCTTCTGTTGAACCATTATCTAAAAGAACGATCAATGGAAGTTTCTGGCCGTGTCTTTCTACATCTTCCAGTGCAAAGGACAGATCCTTTACAACATCTTCAAATTCATAGAATGGTGCCTTACTTGGTGCTCGTTTAAAGTAATGCCATTCTGCATCACTGTTGTTGTTAGCCTCTTTAAGTAAAGGTACAACAGCCTTTTCAATTGCTACCCCTGCACATATTCCATCTGCATCTGCATGGTGCCTCACAAGAATGGATCTTCCATCAAGTATAGCTCTTCTTATGGCCTTTGCAGCATTGTGCATCATTGGTCGGAGTTTGTTGAGTGTTTCGCTTTCAATTAAAAATTCTGTTTCCTCTGGTTCAGCCCTCTCATCTATGGCCGCGTCTATGAGATTTCTCATATCAACAGAATCTTGGCCTGTGAGGCTGTCTATGGATTCTGATTCTATCTGAATCTTTCCACCGTGTAGATTGACTTCACCAAGCACTTCCACAATGTCACCTGTGTTTATGTGTGGATAAACCCTCACTCCAGGTTCATCAAAGGCTGCTGCCCAAGTTGTGCTTGTTTCATCTGTGATGGTGAATATGGTTGGTCCTGATGTCTGTTGTATCTGAACAACTTCACCCACAATTCTGACTGTTTTGCCCATGAATCTCTTGTCAATGTCGCCGATCTTGGTTCTTGAAACATTTTTTCTGAGGTTGATTATTTCATAGGAACCTTTGATTGTTGAAGGTGAGAGATCAACTTCTCCCCTGGCCCTTTTTATTTCCATTACCTTGACAAATAGTTCTTCTCCTAC
>JAEZAV010000004.1 GCA_023430285.1 Methanobacteriota archaeon
AAATGCGTTGATTTAATAGAGCTAATTTATTGGTATCCTATTTAAACTGAGAATGCAATTAAAAAAAAAAATTATCAATTAAAAAAAAAATGTGGGCTCTTATATTATATGTAAAGTCAAATCTTTATCAGTCCTTGGGTACCCATCATCCTCGTTACCCCAGTATATGATACTGATTTTATACGTTCCTTTTTCCCAGTCTTCTGAATTGATCCAGCACCTTGCTACTCCTCCAAAACCGGAATTTCGTTCTTCATTAGCAATTTGGTCACCCTTGGAATTGTAGACATAGAAATGGATGTATCTAAACCATTGTGGATTTCCACCATCAACATGGAGGGTGGCTGCAAGATCAAGATATTCACCCTTTTGAATGTTCAGACTTGTTCCTAGTTCGTCTCCCGGCGGATTATTTGGATCAAACGTGTATGCTTTTAATGCTGTTTGATGGGCTGCAGTTGCGGGTTGCATTGAAACAACACATACGCACATCATGGCCATTATGGCCAGTACTGGTACTATTTTTTTTAAGTCCATATTTTTTTAACTCCTATTATCAATCAGTGATCTAACTTTTACATTTAAAAGTAAAAGTCTTAATATATAATATTACCTTCAGCCACCTTAAATGTTACCTAATGCATTGTACTAAAAAAATTCCAAAAAAAATAGTGGATAGAAATTGGCATAACTCTCAGGATAATCAGTTAAATAAACCTACCATCCTAGTTCCAAATTTCTATTATTCCATAAAATATTCCCTTAAATTAAACAGCATGCCAAGATTGAATATTAATCATAGTTTATTTCTGTTTTACTGATTCATTAATGATCTAGGACCATAATGAGTCAGATTAAATACTGTCCCCAAAAAAATGAACTGGACCAAATCAATGTATTTATAAAAAAAATATTAGGGATTTTTATTTAAATTCCAAAACCCTGGGATAATAGCATGTATAAAGCCCAGATAAATATCACAGTCATTACCAGTAGTTCCTTCCATGCTTTTCCAGGATTAGCTTCTATTGCGTATGACATCATTTTTATTGGTGAAACTGGCGGTTCAGGTGATTTTTCACTATTTAATGGTTCTGAAAAGCTGTGGAAATATAACTGTATCAGCACCATTCCAACAAGAAGTCCCGTGGTAAAACTGAGGTATTCAGTCTTTCCAGACGCATACAAGAATATAAGTAACAGAAAAACCATTATTAAAAGAAAAATATCTGACACTTTAGTTGCACTGGTTTTTCCATTGTATGATGAATCTAATAATCTTCTCCGTGTATCGTACTTCACAAAAAAGAACACAAAAAATTTGATGAGCGAATAAACAACAAAAAATAACAGTAAAATCTTCAGAATTAACAAACTATCAATCATCTTTCATTCCTCCATTGTTACATACCAATAAATTAAAATTGACCATTAGTATTTTATAATACGCTAAGTATATAAACTTAATGAGAGAATGTATATTTGTTTGTAGAATCAAAAAAAATCATTGCGTGATGAAAAATGCCAAGAGTAGTACCAGAGTATAAAGAAATGGCCAAACAAAAAATCATCCAAGCTTCCATCGAAGTATTCATTAGAAAAGGATATCATAGCGCTACCATGGATGAGATTGGTGCAGAAATAGGAGTAAGCAAAGGAACAGTGTACACATACTTCAAAAGTAAAGAAGATCTCATACAAACAATCTGGACATCATCAAATCAGCCCCTAAAGGAATTAAAAATAAAATTCCAAGGACATGATTACCATGAAGTATTGGAAGAACTGTACAAAATGATTTCAGAGTCAAAAGCTCTTCATCTGTCCTTTGAAATAAGTGCATTATCATTTGAAAACGACACTATAAAAAAAATAAATAGGGATGTTTACAACGAAAAATTAGAAATATTAACAGATATTTTAGAGGATCAACGGAAGAATTTGCAGATAAATAATAAAATAGACCCAAAGGTGTTGGCTCAAATATTAACAGGAATCTACACCGATGTAACAACCCAATTATTAATAGGAATCGATAAATCCATGGTATATGAAAACTGGAAAAAATCTGTTGAAGCAATAATGGAATGAAGAAGTATATTCCAGAATTAATAAAGTAAAATACTGTCCAGTTTTAATTCAATTAAATTTTATTAATTAAAAGCACCAATTTAAGATTGTAATCAAAATTTTAATTTTATTACCAGCTTTACAAATTATCAGTATTAGAAAAAAAATTTAGGTGATATAAATGGGCATAACACTATGGGATCTGGTTGGAAAGGTTGAATCAATTGAAAATCCAACATTATACGTTGAGAACTACACGAACGAAGATGACCCTTCAAAGAAGGGAGAAATTCACAGGGTGGAAATAAATGTTGAAGATACTGATACTGAAATAGTGACAGGTCCCTACATTTTAGAAGCAGATTCCAAACAGGCACTGGATCAACAGGTAAAATTCACACTTTCAGGTTACTTCAGAAAGGTGGATGTAGTAAACAAACTGTACTAAAAAATCTATTATAAAACAGTTAAATGATCCAATAGGGAAAATATTATGGTTGATATGGTAGCAGAGGTTTGGAATGAAAAACAAGGCTGAAAGTTCACAGTTCGTACCAGAAGTTTTTGAATTTAATTTTAAGTCCTTTTCATTTCCATATATTATTTTAAAATATGAAAATGGCATGTTTAAAACCGGATACTCCGATGATGAAGAACCAATTGTACCCACAAAAGAAGATTGGACAAAGTTCTGGAAAAAATTAGACAGAATCAATGCTTGGGCAAGGACAGACAACTACGTTATACCAGAATACATGTACTTGGATGGTAATAGTTGGAATATTAGGATCCAACTAGGAAATAAAAAAATCGAATGCAGAGGATCAAATGCTTATCCTGGTAAAAATGGAGAAATAGTTGAACATAAAATGATCTTTAGAAGGTTCTTCATGGCCGTAACTAAATTGTTAGGTATTAACTCTGCTGATTTAATCATTTAAACAGTTTAATCCCAAAAAATAGTTTTTTATAGATGTTAATTTTATCTAAGATCCAACATTTTTCCTTATTTTTTCTTATTTACATCCTAAGTGTTTTAAAAATAAAATACAATTATAAAATGTTGTATTGAGTTGAATTTGTTATTTTTATTATAAAGTGCTACAGAATTGCTGGAATATCAGTGGGAATTTGAGTTCCACATTCGACACAGTATTTAGCTGTGTCATTATTTTGTTTTCCACATTCTGGACAAAAATTTGGTTTTATATTATTATTTTCCCT
This sequence comes from Methanobacteriota archaeon, assembly GCA_023430285.1. Taxonomy (GTDB): domain Archaea; phylum Methanobacteriota; class Methanobacteria; order Methanobacteriales; family Methanobacteriaceae; genus Methanobacterium_B. Next base: position 3,295 of record JAEZAV010000004.1, read on the forward strand.
ATTTACTTGAATTTCTAACAATTCAATAATTCGATTGTTTTGTTCAATTAATATATCATTCTTTATAGAAAGTGAAGCTAAAAATCTACCATTTACCTTATCTAATCTAGATAATCCATCTGTTATGTAAGCTTTGTAAACTTGGTCGCCAATTTTGCTTCTGTAGCATATTCTGCTTTCCTATTTTCTATAAATTTAGTTTTATTTATAATGGCATTGTAATGTCTTTCAATTTCATCAATGCTTTTACCTTCTGATGCCATCTTCTTTAAAGCTGCTTTAAGATGAGGTTTAATTGCACTGTTAATAGGTTTGCGCATTAAATCTTCAATTCTTTTTTCTTCCAAAGTTTTTTCGTTACTACTTAAAAGTCCCATATTAATCCCCCTAATACAGATAGTGCAACGTGAAACATAAATATTTTTGGAATATCCTTAGAATAACGAATATAAATATACACGACTAGAATTAACAGCTTGAATATATAATTGAAGTGTAAATATCAAATAAAACTTGAACAAACAAATCAGATAAAAAAAATACAAAAATCCATAAAAAAAATAGTTAAGTATCCCATGGAAAGCCATGGGACTTGTTTTTACTTAATGTGTGGTTGGGTTGTTGATAGTTGGTATGATGTCCTTGGACACTTTGCCAGTGATCTTCTTCATTTTTGTGACCAGCCTGTCCTTTTCAGTTCCGGAAAGTGCATTTTCTAGAACTTCGCTCATGGTTTTAACTGGTATGATTTCGATCTGGTCCTTGTACTTCTCTTCTATCAGCACATCTGCCATGTTGGAGTCTGGTATGATTACCCGTTTCATTCCTGCCTCGGCAGCAGCTTCAATTTTTCCTGTGACTCCGCCAACTGGCATGACATCTCCACGGACACTGAGTGATCCTGTGAGTGCCACTGTCTGGTCAACAGGCACATTTTCAAGGGCAGATATAACTGCGGTTGCAATTGATACGCTTGCACTGTCACCTTCAATTCCATCGTATGCTTGTAGGAACTGGATGTGTATGTCGTGGTCTGTGATGCTGGTTCCTGTGTTTTTCTTGATGACTGCACTCACATTTTGCACTGCTTCCTTGGCTATTTCTCCAAGTTTTCCTGTGGCTATGATTTTACCTTCGTCCTTACTCTGGGCAGGTGCTGCTTCTGCAGCTATTGGGAGTAAAATTCCGCTTCTGTCTCCGATTATTGCAAGTCCGTTGACCATTCCTACTTTGCTTCCATCTGATTCGAAGACACTGTAGGTTTTTCTCTGGTCTATGTATCTGTCTGCTATCTGTTGCTCAAGTGTTCTTGCAAGTTTTTTAGCTGTTAGTACGTGTTCCAGAGTTACTGCTGGTGCTGATTCTTCCTTGGCTATGTCTCCTGCTGCCCTTACAAGTCCTCCAAGGTCCCTTAGTCTCAGTGTTAGTTCGTCTTTTTTGCCTGATCTTCGCTGTGCTTCGTGGATTATTTCCTGTACTGCTTCGCTTGAGAAGTGTGGTATTCTACCATCTTTTTTAACTTCCTGGGCAACGAATTGGACTAGTTTTTCCCTGTTTTCCGGACTGTCCTTCATTGAATCCTTCATGAAAACTTCGTAACCGTAACCCCTTATTCTTGACCTGAGTGCAATGTGCATTCCTTCAAGGACCTGCAGGTTTCCAGATGCCACCAGTACAAAGTCACATGGTACTTCGTCTGTACTTACCATAGCTCCACTGCTTGATTCGCTCTGACCAGTTATGCTGTATTTCTTTTCCTGCATAGCTGTTAAGAGTTCCTGCTGGGTTTTCATCTTCATGGTTCCGATTTCGTCGATGTAAAGAACTCCTTTGTTGGCCTTGTGGATCATTCCAGGTTCTACACGGTCGTGGGCTGGTGTTCCGAGTCCGCCTGACTGGTATGGGTCGTGGCGTACATCTCCGAGCAGGGCTCCTGCATGTGAACCTGTTCCATCGATGAACGGTGCCATGTTCTTGCCTTCGTTGTTAACAAGGAGTTTTGGTACCAGCATATTATTTTTCGGTCTCATCTGCATGATGATAAGGAGAACTATTCCTGCTGCTATGATGGCTGCTAGGTACTGAGCTGTGAGAACTCCAGCAATTAGAATTCCTCCTATTACCAGCATCATGAGCATGTTTCTCTTTTCATCCTTGGATTTGGCCTTGATTCTGTAGGTGTTTACCACCTTCTTACCTTCACCTGCTGGAAGTGCACCTATGAGTGGGTTGTTGTTGTCTTCCATGTTTGGGTAGACAAGTATGTCCTGTAGTTCTTCAGGTGGCAGTAGTTCGGCCATTCCCTTAGCTAGCATGGATTTACCAATACCTGGTTCTCCTATTAACAGCACGTTTCTCCTTTGTTTTGCAGCTTTTATTATGGTTTCAACTGCTTCTTCCTGGCCTATGATCTGATCGATTATCATGTCAGGAACTTTTATATCGTCAGTTGATTTGTAGGTCTGGACTTCCTCTTTTTTCTCCAGATCTTCCTGTTCAACTGGAACTGTTGGATTTGTCATGATACTGAATCCTCCGAATTTTATGAATTGTTTTTTTCAACAATGTTTTGGAATTGTATAAATTTTTTTTGTAAATTTCAAATAAATTTCAATAATTTTTAGTTATATTTTATTGGAGCTTTAAATATTCGTTTACCTGGTTTACCACGTCTTCGTTTACCTTTGCTACTAGGTACCTGCCTTTTTTTTCAGTGTAGATCAGTTCGACGCTGGATAGTTCTTTGAGGTGGTGAGAAATTGTTGGTGCCCCAATATTTAAGGATTTGGTTATGTCACTTATTAAACATCCCCCACATGTTTTGTAGCTTGTTTCATGTTGTTTAACTATTTGTAGATATAGTTCTAACCTGTTGGGGTTTGAAAGGGCTTTGAATATCTTTGCCATTTTTTTGGTTTCCATTGAACACCCCACATTATAACATAGTTTTCATTTCGATAAATATCGAAGTGATGATAAACTATTGTATCTTAACTATATAAATGTTCTTTTTTTTGTCAGGTATCAACAGAATTAAATTTATAAAATATACTAAAATAAAAATTGATAAAAATTGTAATAACAATGGTTTACTTTGATCCCATATAAACATTGCGGAGAATAACCATTATTTTAAACCATGAATTGTGGCACGAACCTGTAGTCATGGTATTAAAAATGAACCCTTCCATGCTTGTTTTTGAATTTAAACGTTTTTAAGCATGAGTTCACTAATTTTTTTTAACAGAATTTTGGTAGGTTTTCTAGGTTGTCAGGGGCTGATTCATCCCTGTCTGTTGTGATGTAGCTGGTTCCACCTATGGTCATGATCTTGATCCTGGCACCTGACACCCATCTGCCATTCACATTTACTATGGTGTTTATGTTGTAACCCTTATTTATGGTGTCAATAACCTGCTGTACTGTCCAGGTTTGATCCAGTCCATAAGCCAGTTCACTGTCCCTGTAAACTCTAACGCTGTGAATATGATTATCCTTTATACAAACTTCAGAAATCCAGTAGTTGATTCTATCTATTTCCATTACACATTCCTCCATGATCTATGCTATTTTCACACTATTAAAACAATCGATCAACTAAAATTTATCTTCAAGAAAAAGAGTAGCACAAAAAAATTAAATAAAAAAAAGGGAGATATTAGGTTTTAGTCCCTATATAACTGCCAATGATTCCGCCAATCGCAGATATGATTCCATAGATAATGCCAGCTATGATTCCAACCATGACTCCTCCTGCAATAAACATGCTAAACATATTGGCATTTGCATGGGGATTGTAAATTAAACTGTTCATAACTGTTCCAATTATAATGAAGATAATTCCCCCTACAAATCCAACTACCATTCCATTGATTGCAGCTGATTGAGTGTCACCCTTTGTTAAGTAGCCCACAATTATTCCGGCCAATAAAAAACCAACAGCTCCTGCCATGAGTCCGCCCATGAGAACTACCTTGGATAGTACCAAACTAATAATTAATGCAGCTACTATGCCTAAGATTATGTATTTCAAATCATTCATAAATAACACCGATAATTACATTGTAGCAAGAAATTTAAAAGTGTTTGGTATTTCACCCGGAACAGGTAGTAGAAAATTTGAACTTAAACCTCCTCAAACAATTTATCCAACCGTAGGATTATTTGAACTGACCAGTTAACAACACATTACATCATTCTCTAAGTGAAAACTAGGATAACAAAATTTTAGTAAAAAATCTTAAATTTGTTTAAAATGTTGTTTTAAGCAGGTATTGGTGGCTTTAATCAAAAATCACACAGAATGGAGAGGGTGCAAGATCAGGGTTGGAAAATCAAAATCAAAACGAAATGTGGTTATATTCCTAATGTCAATTAATAAGTAAAAAATGATATTTTGGGGGAAATATCTTATGACTGCCAACTCTAATGGATCCTGTTTAGAAACTACATCAACAAAACTTTTTGCAGAAAGTGTAATGGATATTATCCAAGAACCTTTAATTGTTTTAGATGAAAATTTAAGGGTTGTTAGAGTTAACGATTCATTTTCAAACTATTTTAATGCGGATCCAGCAGAAGCTCTGGATAATTTAATTTACGATATAAATAATGGGGAATGGGATAATCCTGATTTACGAAGGCTCCTCGAGGATATTTTACCTGGATCATCATCCATCAGAAACTATGAACTGAACCATACCTTCAAAAACAGTGCCCCCAAAATATTGAATCTAAATGTAAAGAGGTTAGAGTGTGAGGATCAAAAAACTCTGATAATTATTTCTATTAACGATATCACCCAACACAAAATAACCGAAGATAAACTTCAAAAAAGTGAAAAACATATTCAAGCTGTGCAGGAAAACTCCCTTGACAGATTCACAATTCTAAAACCAGTGCACGATGATCAAGGGGAGATAATCGACTTCAGCTACATATACCAGAATGCCCAGGCAGCCAAAAACACTGGCCTAAAATCTGAAGAAATTGCCGGCCTCAGAATGACAGAACTCTGGCCAACATTTACACAAACCAACTTCTTCAACATGTACAAAAGAGCCTTGACCTCCCAGGAAGTGGTTGAATTTGAAGAAAATTACTCATCCGATGGGATTGATGAATGGTTCTATGCCAAAGCTACTCCTATTCCAGATGGTCTTGCCATATCAACTCAAATTGTCACAGACCATAAGAAAGCTCAAGAAAAATTACTTGAGAGCAAAGAGAAATTGAATACACTATTTGAAAATTTATCAGTGGGTATCTCTGTCATCGACAACGAAGGAAAGGTGATCTACGAAAATCCTGCACTGGAAAAAATTTTAGGCCTGTCTGAAACCGAGTTAAAACTTGGAAAGTATGCCGAAAGAAAATATTACAATTCAGACTACACTGAAATATCCCCATCTGAACTTCCAAGTAACAGAGCATTTCATGAACAAACACCAGTTAAAGATGTTGAAGTAGGAGTTCTAGTTGACAAGAACCACATGATATGGACCAATGTGAGCGCCATTCCACTATCATTCCCAGACTGGAAAATGCTTTTAGTAACCTACGACATCACCAAACGTAAAAAAATGGAAGAAAAACTTAAGGAAAGTTATGAAAGGTTTAATTTGGCCCAGAAAGCGTCTAATATTGGTACATTTGAATGGAACATTCAAACAGGAGTGAACATTTGGACACCAGAGTTAGAAGCCATCTACGGCCTTAAGGAAGGTGAGTTTCCAGGAACACAAGGAGCATGGGAAGATTTAATTCACCCCGAAGACATGGAAAAGGCCATAAACGGTGTGGACATTGCATTAAAAACTGGAAAACCTACAGAATCTGAATTTCGGGTGAAATGGGCTGATGGTAGTGTTCATTGGTTACTGGGCCGTTGGCAGGTCATAAAAGGAGATGATGGAGAACTTTTGAAGCTCATAGGTATCAACGTGGACATAACAGCACTGAAGGAATATGAATCCAAACAGCTGAAATTGCTTGAAAATGAGAAGGAACTCACCAACAAACTCCACACTACTAATCAAAAGCTTGAAAAAGTTAATATGGAACTGATACATCACCAAAACATTCAAAATAAGCTTATTAAAAAATTGGAGGTTTCAAATAAGGAATTGGAGCAGTTTGCCTACGTTGCAAGCCACGACCTGCAGGAACCATTGAGGATGGTGACCAGTTTCACCCAGCTCTTGGCCATGAAGTACAAAGATAAGTTAGATGCAGATGCAGATGACTACATTGATTTTATAGTGGAGGGCTCCCACAGGATGAAAGATTTGATAGACGATCTCTTGGCATACTCTCGTCTCAACACAGAAAAAACTGAGTACCAGTTCAGCGACCTTAACCAGCTCTTGGATAAGGTGTTGCTGGGGATGAAAAATACCATTGTGGAGGAGAATGTCCAGATAATACACGATGAATTACCAACAGTCAGGTGTGACTCTTCACAGCTTGGTCAGGTCCTTCAGAATTTGATTTCCAACTCCATCAAATTCCATGAAACCAGCCCTAAAATACATATTTCTGCCGAGGAAACAGATGAAGAATGGATACTTGGTGTGAGTGATGAAGGAATTGGTATCGGCCCCGAACATCAGCAGCAAATTTTTGATGTCTTCAAACGACTCCATACACGAAAAGAATATCCTGGAACTGGTATTGGACTGTCCATCTGTAAAAGAGTGGTGGAAAGACACAACGGAAAAATCTGGGTAGAATCAGAACTTGGTAAGGGATCGAGTTTCTACTTCACCCTTCCCAAAAAAAGGTACATGAAACCCAACTAACACAAGGTTAACCAAAAAAACAACACATCACCCATCTGAATTGGCTAAAAACAATAGTTATGTTCATTTTTAATATTCCTTTTAAATTACGGATCAATTGTAATCATTATTCCATGTGAATGTTTCATGTTGACTATTTTTCTAATTTTTTTGTGTTTGAATTTTGGCATGATTTTGGTGTAAATTACGCATAAATCACGCATGAATCGTGTATAACGCTTTATATTCTGTTTAGTCATAGGATGTTCTATGTCATTTTTATCGCTGGTGGTTAAAAATCCATTCAGAAACAAAACTAGAAGTTCCCTTGCTATTGTTGGAATAGCAATTGGAATAATGGTTATAGTGGCACTTGGAATGATCACTGGAGGGCTTGAGAACTCAACTCAGAGTACTCTGAAGGCAGGTTCGGCTGAAATTACAGTTAGTCAAGCAGGTTCATCCGATATGCAATCAGGCCAAACCATTAACCAAACTTATGTAAATGATCTACTCCCACTAAGCGGAGTTAAAAGTACAGCAGGAATTTTAAGGGCAACCAACACCTCGTCAGGAGGTTCAAGTTCGAGCAGTAGCCAGGCAGGTGGTTTTGGCGGTCTCACAATTACCGGTGTGGACTCTGATAAACTGAGCTTACTAGGTGTTGACAGCATTAATGGAACTGCTTTTACCAATGGCAGCACAGACCAAGTTATAATAGGTAAAACTTTGGCAGAAAGTCTTAACAAAACTGTGGGTGACACCATAGATCTCTTCGGTAAAAACTTCACTGTGGAAGGAACCTTTGAAACAGGTAGTTTCATGGTGGACAACGGTATTATGATGCCCCTTTCAACACTTCAAAACCTCACAAGTAATCAAGACCAGGTGAGCAGTGTTCTTGTGAAGGTTAATGACAATGCCAACGTGACCACTGTAAGCAACACCATACAGGATACCTATCCAAACCAGCTTACAACATCAACAGCTGCTGATCAGGCAAACAGAATTAATCAGGGATTGGGATTCATAAACACAGCTAGTTGGGCAATATCTCTTTTAGCCATATTTATCGGGGCTGTTGGAGTTATTAACACCATGATAATGACTGTTTATGAAAGAACAAGGGAAATAGGAGTTTTAAAGGCAGTTGGATGGAAGGATACCAGAATACTGAGCATGATACTCGGAGAATCCATAGTTCTCACACTACTGGCATTCGTTGCTGGAACACTGATAGCTGTGGTGGGTGTAGAGGTTCTACTGACACTGGTACCATCTGTTGGAAACGTTATAACACCATCATTTTCAATCGACATATTCCTAAGGGCATTTGTAGTTGCACTGGTGGTTGGAGTCATAGGTGGACTTTACCCAGCCTACAGGGCCAGCAGATTATCCCCAACGGAGGCACTGCGCTATGAATAACGAAAACATCATAGAAATAAAGGATTTGAAAAAGGGCTACGACAACGGCAAAATAAAAGCCCTGAATGGTATGAACTTAAACGTCAAAAAGGGGGAATTCATATCCATAATGGGACCTTCAGGATCTGGTAAATCATCACTACTTAATATGATAGGTGGTTTGGATGTTGCAGATGAAGGAACCATCAACGTGGCAGGAATCGACATGATGAAGACCAAGAACCTCAACAAATTTCGGTCCAAAGAGATAGGGTTCGTGTTCCAAATGCACAACCTGATACCAAATTTAACTGTGGTTGAAAACGTTGAAATTCCCATGTACGAAACCAACACCAGCTCAAAGGAGATGAGAAAAAAAGCACTGGAACTTCTAAAATCAGTGGGGCTTGAAGACAAGGTGGATCAAAAACCAACCAAACTATCAGGTGGACAGAGGCAGAGGGTTGCAATAGCCAGAGCCCTTGTTAACAGTCCATCAATAATTTTAGCAGACGAACCCACAGGTTCTTTAGATTCCAAGACAGGTGAAGTTATTCTAAACTTGTTAAAGGATCTTCATGCCAAAGAAAATGTGACGCTCGTGATGGTGACCCACGAACCCTACGTCGGAAACATGGCAGAGAGAATAGTCACTGTACTAGATGGAAAATGTTTATCCGACGAAAAAACATCAAATTCAACTTAAAAAAAATAATCTAATTTTCCATTATTTTTTTTTAAAAATGCTTGAAAAACTTTAATAAATAAAAGGGAGATGGTGTAACCTATAAATGTGTGAAACATTCTAGATTTAGCTATAAGAACAATTTTATTTAGGATACAGAATGGTTTAAAGGAGTAAAAAATGGATAAACTGATTTGGTGGGTATTTACCGGTACTGCCGGCGGACCGAATCGTGCCAGAATAGTGAGGGCACTGAATGAAAGACCATACAATGCTCATCAACTTGCAGAAAAACTCAACCTAAACTACACAACGGTACGTCATCATTTGAAAATATTGGAAGAGAACAAAATGATCGATTCAGCTGGCGAAAAAAAGTATGGAGCATTATACTTTCTCACATCCAGGATGGAAGAAAACTACGATGTTTTAAACGAAATAATAAAGAATTTACCTTAAAAAAAGTATTAGTTAAGAGGATATAAAAAATGGCAATTGTAGAATTAGATCCAATAATAACGGTATTATTTTACGTATCCATAGGGGCAAGCATTGCAAATGTTTGTTTACTATTATTACTCTTAAAATCTTATTGGAAAACTTATAAAGAAATTAAATCCCATTTCACCATAGGACTCCTTTACTTTGCATCAGTAATGCTTATTCAAAACATTTTTCTCACATGCGGTTTAATGGTCCATTTATTGGTGGAAGTATCACCTTCTCTGGCCTCAAATATAGGACCTCCAACCATGCTTAGCATAATCAGCATAATCCAGTTGGTGGCACTCACCATACTCTACAGAATCTCCAAGAATTGAACCCCAATTCAAACCCCTATAAATTTAGCTGTTATTTTGCATTCTCAAACATATGGATTCAAATCTTTTTTTAGGGAATTATAATTGTGGATAAAGGAATTGCTGCACCCTAGTAATGGAGCTGGATGAAAATAGGGAGTGATGAGTTGAATGAAAATCTTAAAATTTAATAGAAATCATGAATTTATCTCGCAGAAATCAATGCTTAGAACATTAAAAAAATCAGAATTAAATCCAAAATAGGGATTAAAAATTAAAAAAAAACTTTAGAATCAATTTGTTACTTTGGTGAAAAAAAAATGGAAAATAATGAACCTTTACGATCATCCCCCAATCTTCCATCTGAAGATGATAAAACAGAGGGTGTTTCAACAATTTTAGGAGACCCCAAAAAGGCATTGATTAAACTTTCAGGACCCATGATCATTGCCATGATACTAATGTCACTTTACAACGTGGTTAATGCTGTATGGGTTGCGGGTCTTGGTGGAGATGCTTTGGCTGCAGTGGGATTTGTAACTCCTTTATTCATGATATTTATGGGTTTAAGTAACGGTTTAGGTGCAGGTGCTGCATCGGCAATATCCCGTTACATAGGGGCGGACAACAAAAAATCTGTGAACAACGCTGCAATGCACACCGTAATTATCACCATAGGTATTTCAGTAGTTTTGTCCGTGGTTTTGTTAATATTTCTAAAACCGCTACTTTTACTCTTTGGTGCAGGAAGCACAGTGAATCTTGCATTGGAGTACGGACAAATAATCATAGGCGGAACTATTTTATCCCTGTTTGTAGGTGCATCCTACGGTATACTTCGTGCAGAAGGTGATGTTAAAAGAACCATGTACGCCATGGTACTCTCCTCTGTTGTGAACATGATCCTCGATCCCATACTCATCTACTGGGCAGGGTGGGGTATCTCAGGAGCAGCATGGGGCACACTCATATCCACAGCATTGGTGGCCATTATTCTAATATACTGGCTATTTATAAAGAAAGATACCTATGTTTCACTCACCTTAAAGGACTTTAAACCTGATCTAAAGGTTACCAAGAATATTCTGAGTGTTGGATTACCGGCAAGTGTGGAGTTCTTTGTGATGTCCATCCTTGCAATATTCATAAATATTCTACTGGTTAAAGTTGCAGGAACAGATGCAGTTGCAGTTTACAACACAGGTTGGAGGGTTGTAATGATTGCCATGTCACCAATAATAGGGGTGGGATTATCAGTGGTAACCATCGTTGGTGCATCCTACGGAGCCAAAAAATATGGAAACATATCCATGATACACAACTACTCTGTGAAGATAGGACTCGTAGTTGCATCGATTATCTGTGTTCTGATATACCTATTTGCACCTTACATCGCCATGCTGTTTACCTACAGTGCCACAAGTGCATATCTAGAACCTGCAATTGCTTCATTCCTCCAAGTAATGTGTCTGTTCTTCATATTCCTACCACTTGGAATAATGTCCAGTTCAGCATTCCAAGGAGTTGGTAAAGGAACCACATCCCTCATTCTAACAGTGCTCAGGGAAGTAGTGTTCGTCATTTTAAGTGCGTACATCCTGGCAATCACCCTTGGTTGGGGAGAAAATGGAGTGTGGTGGGGAATTGTAATAGGAGGCCTTTTAGGAAGTTTAGTAGCTTATGGAGCTGCACGTTATTATATCAGAGGATTAAAACACGATAAAAACA